>JAFEFD010000344.1 GCA_018240765.1 Pseudomonadota bacterium
AGCAGGGTGTGGCGCGTCGAATCGGCGGCGAGTTTGTCGCCACTGCCCAACGCCGGCTTGGCCAGTTCCACGAACCAGTCGCAGTAATCGTTCCAGACAAATTCGTACAGCGCCTGCGCGACCAGGTCGAAGCGGTACAGCGGCATCTGTGCTTCCACTTCGGCGAGGGTTTTTGCAAAACGCGTCAAAATCCACTTTTCCGCATCGGTTTTCGGTGCGAGTGCAGTGGTCGTTGGGACGCTGAAATTTTCGCAATTCATCAGCACGAACCGCGCCGCGTTCCACAGCTTGTTGCAGAACGCCTTGTAACCCTCGGCGCGCTTGAGATCGAAGTTGATCGTGCGCCCGTACGTGGCGAGCGCGGCGAAGGTGAAGCGCAACGCGTCGGCGCCGACCGGCGCGATGCCGTTTGCGTATTCCTTGCGGATGCGTTTTTCGACCTTCTCGCGCACCTGCGGGATCAGCAGTGACGAAGTCGATTTTCTCACCAGCGCTTCGAGATCGATGCCGTCGATCAGGTCCAGCGGGTCGATCGTGTTGCCCTTCGATTTCGACATCTTCTGGCCTTCGGCGTCGCGCACGATGGCGTTGATGTAGACCTCGCGGAAAGGCACCTTGCCGGTGAAGTACTGCGTCGCCATGACCATGCGCGCGACCCAGAAGAAGATGATGTCGAAGCCGGTGACGAGCACGGCGCTTGGCAGATAGGCCTGGTCGTCTTTCCAGTTCGCGACGATCTTGCCGTTTTCCATGACCGGCGCATCGCCCGGCCAGCCCATGGTCGAGAACGGCCATAGCGCGGAGGAAAACCAGGTATCAAGCACGTCTTCGTCCTGGCGCAACGCGCCGACCGGCGCAGTCTTCGCGTGCTTGCGCGCGTCGGCTTCATCCTCGCCGACGAAGATGTTGCCGGCCTCGTCGAACCAGGCCGGTATGCGATGGCCCCACCACAGCTGCCGGCTCACGCACCAGTCCTGGATGTTGTCGAGCCACTGCGTGTAGGTCGTCGCCCAATTTTCCGGCACGAACTTGATTTCACCCGAACGCACCGCGTTCAAGGCCGGTTCGGTGATCGCCTTGCGGCCGCGTTCGGAGGTGAGATCGAGAAACCACTGGTCCGTCAGCATCGGTTCGATCACCGCGTCGGAGCGCTGGCTGATCGGAACCTGCAACTTGTGCTTCTTCGTCTCGACGAGCAAGCCCTGCGCTTCGAGATCGGCGAGCACGGCCTTGCGCGCGGCAAAGCGATCCAGGCCGCGGTATTTCTCCGGCGCGTTGTCGTTGACCTTGGCGTCGAGCGTCAGCATCGTGATCGGCGCGAGCTTGTGGCGCGCGCCGATCTGCCAGTCGTTGAAATCGTGCGCCGGCGTGATCTTCACCGCGCCGGTGCCGAATTCGCGATCGACGTAGTCGTCGGCAATGACCGGAATCTCGCGCCCGGTCAGCGGCAATTTCAGCTTCTTGCCGACCAGGTGTGCGTAGCGTTCGTCCTCCGGATGCACGGCCACGGCGACGTCGCCGAGCATAGTCTCCGGGCGCGTCGTCGCGACGACCACGCCTTCGCCACCGTCGCTCGCGGGATAGCGGATCGACCACAGCGAGCCGTCCTTTTCCTGATTGTCGACCTCAAGATCGGACACCGCCGTCATCAACACCGGATCCCAGTGCACGAGACGCTTGCCGCGGTAGAGCAGGCCGTCGCGATACCACTGCACGAACACCTTGCGCACGGCGGCCGACAAACCTTCGTCCATGGTGAAGCGCTCGCGCGACCAGTCCATCGACGCGCCCAGGCGTCGCATCTGGTTCGTGATCGTGGAGCCGGATTCGTGTTTCCATTCCCACACGCGCTCGACAAATTTCGCGCGGCCCAGGTCATGCCGCGTCTTGCCTTGCGCGGCGAGCTGGTTCTCCACGATCTTCTGCGTGGCAATGCCGGCGTGGTCGGTGCCGCCCTGCCACAAGGTGCGCATACCATGCATGCGGTTGTAGCGGATCAGCGCATCCATGATCGTCTGCTGGAACGCATGGCCCATGTGCAGGGTGCCGGTCACGTTCGGCGGCGGCAGCAGGATGCAGTAGGGCGTACCGCTGCCGTGCGGCGCGAACGCGCCGGACGCTTCCCAGTGGGCATACCACTTCGATTCGATGGGGCGGGGGTCGAAACTTTTTTCCATGAAGGAATGGCCTTGCGCCCGCGCGGGGCAGGGCTTGTTCGAGAGACGAAGCCGCGATTGTAACGGTGCGCGGCGGTTCGCCCAAGCAGCATGGCATTACCTTTGCGACAGATGGCGGGTTACCATCGCCCGCATCCACCGCACGCACGGACGAGTCCCGCAACGGCGCATGAAAACCGCATTCGGCCAGTACCAGCTCGTGTCCGAACTCGGCCGCGGCGGCATGGGTGTGGTGTTCAAGGCCCGCGACGCGGCGCTGGACCGCTTCGTCGCGATCAAGGTGCTGTCCGATGCGCTGGCCCACGATCCACGCGTCGTCGAGCGCTTCCAGCGCGAGGCGCGCGCGGTCGCCGC
>JAFEFD010000345.1 GCA_018240765.1 Pseudomonadota bacterium
CGCGCACGGGTTCGTTCTCGCCGTCGATGGCGAAATCGATTTCCAGCCCTTCCGAGCGCCCGAGCCAGTTGCGCTGCATGGTCTTGACCGCATCCGGCCAGCCCGGCAGCTTGTCCAGTCCATCCAGCAACTCGTCGGCATAATCGGTGATCTTGAGAAACCACTGCGGGATTTCGCGCTTTTCCACCACCGCGCCGGTGCGCCAGCCGCGGCCGTCGATGACCTGCTCGTTCGCAAGTACGGTTGCATCGACCGGGTCCCAGTTGACGACGGATTTCTTGCGGTACGCGAGTCCCTTCTTGAACAGGCGCACGAACATGCGCTGTTCGTGCACGTAGTAATCCGGCTTGCAGGTGGCAAACTCGCGCGACCAGTCGATCGCGTAACCCATCGTGCGCAACTGCTCGCGCATGTGCTCGATGTTGGCGTAGGTCCATTTCGCCGGCGCGGTCTTGTTCTTGATCGCGGCGTTTTCGGCCGGCAGGCCGAACGCGTCCCAACCCATAGGCTGCAACACGTTCTTGCCGAGCATGCGCTGATAGCGGCTGATCACGTCGCCGATGGTGTAGTTGCGCACATGGCCCATGTGCAGCGCGCCGGACGGATACGGCAGCATCGACAGGCAGAAGAATTTCGGCTTCGCGGAGTCTTCCCTGGCCTCGAACGACTTGTTGTCGTTCCAGAACTTCTGCGCGGCGGCTTCCACCGCCTTGAATTCGTAGGTTGCGTCCATCGGAGCCTGTTTGCGCCGGTCGCGCCGGCTTGTCTTGTGGATTTGCGTGCAGCCTACCGCAGTGCAGCAACAACGCCAACCGTCGGGCCACGGTGAACGTGTCCTTTGGCATGTGCGACGGTGCCCGCATGGCGTATCCTGCCCGGGTTGCCAAGGGAGGATTCACCATGCGTTTTGCACCACTTGCTGCCGCGATTGCGGCATTTTTTGCCGTACCCGTTTTTGCCCAATCGCCAGCCGTGCCGGAAACCGTCTTGCATTGCGATCACATGATCGA
>JAFEFD010000346.1 GCA_018240765.1 Pseudomonadota bacterium
CATGCGCTGCACAAGCCGCTCGATGGCCGTTTCCGCGATTTCATCGCGATCCCGAAGGCGAACGGCTACCAGTCGCTGCACACCGTATTGTTCGGCCCGTTCGGCGCACCGATCGAAATCCAGATTCGTACCGAAGAAATGGACCAGGTTGCCGAGCGCGGTGTCGCCGCGCACTGGGTCTACAAGACCTCGTCGGAACCGGCCACCGCCGCGCAGGCGCGCGCGCGCGAGTGGGTCGCGGGCCTCGTCGACGAGCAGACCCGCGAAGCCTCGTCGATCGAGTTCCTCGAAAATGTAAAAGTGGATTTGTTCCCGGACGAGGTTTACCTGTTCACGCCGAAGGGGCGGATTCTGGCCTTGCCGCGCAATGCCACTGCGCTCGACTTCGCCTTCGCCGTGCACACCGATGTCGGCAGCCATGCCGTGGCCGCGCGCGTGGACGGCAACCTTGCGCCGCTGCGCCAGCGCCTGAATTCCGGCGAGACCGTCGAGATCATCACCGCGCCATCCGCCGCGCCGACGCCGCAATGGCTGGAATGGGTGGCCTCGGCCAAGGCGCGTACCGCGATCCGGCATTTTCTCAAGCACCTGCAGCACGAGGATGCGGTGGATTTCGGCCACCGCATGCTCGACCGCGCGCTGGATGCCCGCGGCACCAGCCTCGACGCGATTTCCGGCGAAGCGCTGGACCGGTTCCTCGCCGACGCGCGCTACAAGCGCCTGGAAGAATTGCTCGCCGACATCGCGCTCGGCAACCGCATGCCGGACCAGGTCGCCGCGCAGCTTGTGCAGGCACTCGGCGGCGCGCAGGACCTGTTGCCGCACGAGGCACACGCGCAGGAAAAAATCCTGATCAGCGGCGCCGAACGCGGCGTGCTCAGCTTCGGCAACTGCTGCAACCCGGTGCCCGGCGACGAGATCGCCGGATACTTGTCGGCGGGCAAGGGCGTCGTCGTGCATCGCATGGATTGCCCGAACATGCCCGAATACCGCAAGACGCCCGAGCGCATCGTCGCCATCGACTGGGACCGCGACGTGACTGGCGACTACCGCGCGCGCCTGCGCATCGTCGTCGACAACAAGCCCGGCGTGTTGGCCACGGTTGCATCCGCGATCGCCGAACGCAATTCCAACATCGAGAACGTCGAGTACCAGGAGCGCGACCAGCAGACCTCCACGCTGATGTTCACCATCGAGGTGCGCAATCGCAAGCATCTGGCCGACGTCATGCGCGGGGTGCGCAATGCGGCGGCAGTGCATGGGGTGTACAGATTCCCCTGAGGCGCTGCGCGCGGATGCTATGCTTGCACGCAACCAAAAACCGGATGCAGACATGCCCCGTCAAACCATCATCTCACCCAATGCACCCAAGGCCATCGGCCCCTATTCACAGGCCGTGCGCTGCGGCAACACGCTGTATTTTTCCGGGCAGACGCCGATCGATCCGGCTACCGGCGCACTGGTGCCAGGCGACGTCACGACGCAGGCGCGGCGCGTGTTCGAGAACCTGAATGCGGTCGCCGCTGCCGCCGGCGCGAATTTCACGAACGTCGCGCGCGTGGGCATCTACCTCACCGACCTGTCCAACTTCGCCGCGGTCAATGCGGTGATGAAGGAGTATTTCGCGGAACCTTATCCGGCGCGGTCGACCATCGGCGTCGCGTCGCTGCCACTGAATGCGCAGGTCGAGATCGACATGATCGCGGTGTTCGACTAAAACGCGTCGCGCCGCGCATGCGCGAATCCGCACCTGCCACCGATAATTCCGCGCAGCCGGTGACGTCGCTCCCCGGCGTCGGCGCGGCGCTGGCGAAAACCCTGGAACGTCTCGGCCTTCGCACACTGCAGGATTTGTGGTTCCACCTGCCGCTGCGCTACGAGGATCGCACGCGCCTCACCCCGATTCGCGACTTGCAGCCCGGCGCGGCGGCGCAGGTGGAAGGCCGCGTCGAAGCAGTCGAAAGAGGCTTCCGCTACCGTCCGCAATTGCGCGTGGCGATCGGCGACGACTCGCGCGCGACGCTGCTGCTGCGTTTTTTCCACTTCAATGCCGCACAGGCGAACCAGCTCATCGTTGGCACGCGCCTGCGTTGTTACGGGGACGTGCGTCGCGGACAGCACGGGTTGGAGATGGTGCATCCGCAATATCGACGTGTCGCCGATAGCGAAGTCGCGGTCGTCGAGGGAAGCCTGACTCCCGTGTATCCCGTGACGGAAGGACTTTCGTCGCCACGCCTGGCCGGTGTAATTGCGCGCGCGCTGCAACGCCTGCCGCAGGACGTGGGGCTGGAACTGCTGCCGCCGGATTTGTGCAAAGTATACAAATTGACATCATTGCGTGAGGCGCTGTTGTACGCGCATCGTCCGCCGCCGGATGCGGATCTGGCGCAATTGGCGCTTGGCGCGCATCCGGCGCAGCAACGCCTGGCGTTCGAAGAACTGCTCGCCCAGCACCTGAGCCTGAAGCAGCTGCGTGAACGCGTGCGTCGGCATGCCGCACCAGCCTTGCGCGGCGATGGCAACCTGCGCAAACACTTTCTCGCCGGCCTGCCGTTCGCGCCGACGCGCGCGCAACAGCGCGTGGCGGCCGAGGTTGCGCGCGACCTGGCGAGACCCGCACCGATGCTGCGACTGGTGCAGGGCGACGTCGGCTCGGGCA
>JAFEFD010000347.1 GCA_018240765.1 Pseudomonadota bacterium
GCCAACGCACTGCGTGGCTCGAAACGCAGGTCGCCTTGCGCCAGATGCGGATCGAATTCGGCAATGTAGGGCGGATTCGACACGATCCCGTCGAAGCGGCGCTGGCCGAGTGCCGCACACCAGTCGCCCTGCGCGAAATCGATATTGTCGATGCCAAGCCGCCGGGCGTTGCCGCGTGCCACATCGAGCGCCGCCGCGCTTGCGTCCGTCGCCAGCACGCGCGCTTGCGTGCGCGCATGCGCGATGGCCAGTGCGATTACGCCGGAACCGGTGCCCAGGTCGGCGATATCCACTTTTGCGCTTTGTGGAATACGTTGCAATACAGCATCAACGAGCAATTCGGTTTCCGGACGCGGAATCAGCACATCCGGCGTCAGCACAAAATCGAGCGCGTGAAATCCGCGATGGCCGACGATGTATGCGACCGGCTCGCCGGCCACGCGACGCGAGAGGCAACAATGAAACTGTCCTGCCAACGCCGGCGCGACCGCATCATCGCGGTGCGCGACCAGCCATGCGCGGTCGCGGTCGAGCGCATGCGCGAGCAACAGCTCCGCCTCGCCCCACGCCTCATCGCCTGTCAATGTGGCCCGCGCCTCGGCAAGCAGGCCGCGTACGGTTGTCGCCGTCACGAAGCGTCCGCCGGTTTTTCCTTCGCGATCTCATCGGCAACGGCTGGCTTCGGCGCATTGCGCCAATAACCGCCGCGGGTCCACGCGGCGAAGGCATCCCGCAGCCAGCCGATCAGCGCATTCGCCAGCCACAGCGCCCACGCCAGCATCAGCAGCTTGTAGACCCACAGCGGAACGCTGATGGCGGTGACCTGCGGCAGCGTGTTCGCGCTGCGGTCGGTGAACCATTGCAGGGCCTGCGCCGTGGAACCGTTGCCGGTGACGTGCATGTCGGGCGATCCGAGCAGGCCCTGGGGGATCGCCGAAATCAGGCTCGCCAGCGCAAACAACGTCAGCAATGCCAGACCGAGCTGGCTCAGGTTGAACAGCGATTCGTTTTTCGATTGCGCTTCGCGGCCGCGCCAGTCGAAGGCAAACAGCCACACCACGACGACGATCAGCGC
>JAFEFD010000348.1 GCA_018240765.1 Pseudomonadota bacterium
GTGCTGGCGCCTGGTGTCGGCCGCAAGGGCGAGAGCGAAGCCATGAACGCCTTGCGCGCGAGCATGGTCAGCCATCCCGGCAGTGAAGTGCAGTTCTCGCGGCCGAAGCTTTTCAGTTTCGACACCCCGCTGGAAGTAGATTTGCGCGGCTACGATCTGGATGCCCTGCAGAAGGCGGGCAACAAGCTGGCGGCCCTTTTGCAGGCCTCGCCGCGTTTCGCCGACGTCAAATCCAGCGCGCAGGGCGGCTCTCCCGAAATCCGCATTCATTTCGACCAGGATCGCGCCGCCGCGCTCGGCCTGACCACCAAACAGATTTCGGATCAGATCGTCGACAAGATCCGCGGCGCAGTCGCGACGCAATACAACTTCCGCGATCGCAAGATCGACGTGCTGGTGCGCGCGCAACCCAACCAGCGCACATCCGTTGACGACATCCGCAATCTGATCGTCAATCCCGGTGCCACAACGCCAGTACGCCTGGCTTCGGTCGCCGACGTGACCGTGGCGATGGGGCCCAACGAGATCAACCGCATCGGCCAGGAACGCGTTGCCATCGTCACAGCGAATCTGCATTTCGGCGATCTCGGCAGCGCCGTTGCCGAAGTGCAGAAGATCCTGCGCGACCATCCGCTGGCCGCTGGCGTCAGTGCGCACATCGGCGGACAGAGCGAAGAACTCGATGCTTCGCTGCGCTCGCTGATTTTTGCACTGTCGCTGGCGATTTTCCTGGTTTATCTGGTGATGGCTTCGCAGTTCGAATCGTTGCTGCATCCGTTCGTGATCATGTTCTCGATTCCACTTGCCCTGGTCGGTGCGGTGCTGGCGCTGAAGATCACGTTCACCCCATTGTCGATCGTGGTGTTCATTGGCCTGATCATGCTTGCCGGCATCGTGGTCAAGAACGCGATCGTGCTGATCGATCGCGTCAACCAGTTGCGTGAGGAAGGCGTGGGCAAGCTCGATGCGATTGCCCAGGCAGCCGAATCGCGCCTGCGCCCGATCACGATGACGACCCTGTGCACGCTGCTCGGCTTCATGCCGCTGGCATTGAGTTTCGGCGACGGCTCCGAGGTGCGCTCGCCGATGGCGATCGCGGTGATCGGCGGCTTGGCCGTATCCACCTTGCTCACGCTGGTCGTGATCCCGGTCGTGTACAACCTGCTCGACCGGCGCGCGGATGCGTGGTACGTGCAGCACCGCAATCATCCCGGCAATGCGAGTCCTGAAACAGTGGAGCAATCCGCGTGACGCTCGCCGAGCTCAGCCTCAAGAGGCCCGTCACGGCGGTGATGTTCTTCGTGTCGCTGCTCGTGGTCGGCGCGATCGCGGCGTTCCGCCTGCCTCTGGAAGGCATGCCGGACGTGCAATTTCCGTTCATGATGATCAACCTGCCGTATGCGGGTTCGACGCCGGCGGAGGTCGAGCGCACGATCACGCGTCCGGTCGAGGACGCGCTGTCGACCTTGACCGGCATCGAGCACATGAACTCGACGTCGCGCGCGGACGGCGCGCAGATTTTCCTGCAGCTCAAGTGGGGCGAGGATACGGCGATCAAGGCGGTGCAGGCGCGCGAGAAGATCGACGCGATCCGCGACGAGTTGCCGAGCGA
>JAFEFD010000349.1 GCA_018240765.1 Pseudomonadota bacterium
AGCCCCATGGCCACCGACGTGACTGCGTTGTACGAGCGCTTCGCCGAGGAATTGCGCCTGCCGAAAAGCGAATACGCGGCGATGTGCCGGGCGGCCAGCTTCGTCACTTCGGTGGAAGAATCCAAACGCATCAATGCCATGCGCAATCCGATGATCGTCGTCGCCGCCAGCGGCATGGCGACGGGCGGCCGCGTGGTCCATCACCTGAAGGCGTTTGCGCCGGACCCGCGCAACACGATCCTGTTTTCCGGTTACCAGGCGGCCGGCACGCGCGGTGCGGCCATGCTCGGTGGCGCGAAGGAAATCCGCATCCACGGCCAGGACATTCCGGTGCACGCCGAAGTGGCGGTGTTGTCGACACTGTCCGCGCATGCCGACGCGAACGAAATCGTGCAATGGCTCGGTGGCTTCCGCCACGCACCGCGCACGGCGTTCGTAACGCACGGCGAACCGGTCGCCGCCGACGCCTTGCGCCAGCGCATCGAGCGCGGATTGCGCTGGACGGTGCAGATCCCCGAACACCTGCAGGCGTTCGATCTTTCCGGATCGCCGTGAGCGCGGCTTGGGCATTGTCGCCGCCAGTCATGGCGCAGCAGGGTTCATGCAAAAATGCCGCAAGCCACAGGTAACGACCCATGAACATGAAGCGCGACAATTATCTCGAACGCTGGCTGCTCGATCTGGCGCGTCCGCTCGGCGCGATCCGCATCGCGGTCGTGCATCCGTGCGACGCGACGAGCCTCGCGGCGGCGTTGGACGCGCGTCGCGTCGGCGTCACCGAGCCCGTGCTCGTCGCGCCGCGCGCGAAGCTCGAGCGCATCGCGCGCGAAAACCAATTGGATCTTTCCGGCATCGCGATCGAGGATGCGGCGCACAGCCATGCGGCGGCGGCGCGCGCGGTTGCACTGGCGCGCGCGGGCAAGGTCGAGGCGCTGATGAAAGGCAGCCTGCACACCGACGAGCTGATGGGCGCCGTGGTCGCCGCCGATACCGGCCTGCGCACGGCGCGGCGCATTAGCCATTGCTTCCTGATGCACACGCCGACCTATCCGCGTGTGTTCATCATCACCGACGCGGCGGTCAATATCGCGCCGACGCTGGACGAAAAAGCCGACATCGTGCGCAATGCGATCGCGCTCGCGCAGGCCATCGGCGTGACCACACCACGCGTGGCCATCCTCGCCGCGGTGGAGACGGTCAATTCGCGCATGCCCGCTACGCTTGATGCCGCCGCATTGTGCAAGATGGCCGACCGCGGCCAGATCATGGGCGGCGTGGTCGACGGCCCGCTCGCGTACGACAATGCAATCTCGGTCGAAGCCGCGCGCATCAAGGGCATCAAGTCGGACGTTGCCGGCCGCGCCGACGTGCTGGTCGTGCCGGATCTGGAATCGGGCAATATGCTGGCCAAGCAACTCGAATA
>JAFEFD010000034.1 GCA_018240765.1 Pseudomonadota bacterium
AACGTGGCAACACCCATCGCCAACACGATCCTGGCGCATGCATCGAGCGTGCTGATCGAAACGGATGGCAGCGTCCTCGCCGCAGGCAGTGGCGGCCTGTTCCGCATCGACCCGGTCACTGGTACCGCACAACGACTGTGGCCCAGTGCGGATACCAGCGCCGTGCAGGTGCGTGCCATGGCGCGCGATCGTCGTGGCCGCCTGTGGCTATCGATCTTCGGCAAGGGCGTTGTCATCTACGATCCGGCCAGCGCAAGCGTCGAGACCTTGCGCCACGACCGCAGCATGCCGGGGTCATTGCCGGACGACTATGTCAACACGTTGCTCGTGGATCGATCGGGATTGATGTGGGTCGGCGGCATGATCAATGGCGTCTCCACCGTAATCCCCGAGGGTGCCACATTCCGGTTTGCGGCCGATCTGGCGCCGAATCGTGACCAGACCGGCAACAACATCCGCGCAATCGCGACGGACGCCGACGGCCGCCTGTGGCTGGGAACGGGCGGCGACGGCCTCAAGCGCTACGATCCTGCCCTCGACACCTACGAATATTTCGACGGCCTGTTTGCGTCATCCGTTTCCGCACCCACGGATTCTATGTATCCGACCGCGGTCATCTTCGCCCTGGCGCCCGCCACGGATGGCAGCCTTTGGGTTGGCACCAGCCGTGGCGCGTTCCATTTCGATCCGCGCAAACGCATGGCCACGCCGATTGCATTGAACGGCACTGCGGGCAATTCCCTGCTCGGCCATCCGGTGCGCACGATCATGACTGGCCCGGATGGTGAAATCTGGTTCGGCATGTACGCCGACGGACTGGTGCGCTGGCGGCCTGCCAGAGCCGGTGCGCCGGAGCGCTGGGAGGTCTTTCGACACCGCAACAACGATCCCGGCAGCCTGGCCGGCGACATCGTGCTTGCGCTCGCCACGGATACGCAGAAGCGCGTATGGATCGGAACCACGGACGGCGTGTCCGTATTCGACCCGGCCACTGGCAGTATGCAAAGTTTTCGACATAGTAAAGGCGATTCCGCTTCGTTGACGGACAACATGGTGCGCAGCTTCCTGCACGCCAGCGACGGAACGCTTTGGGTCGGTACGCAAAATGGCCTGGACAAGGTTGACACGCGCGCTGGCCGCGATATCCGTTTTGAACATGTCGCCGTGCCCGGCGACACCGCAGGCCTGGCGATCTCGGCGATCCTGGAGGATTCCGAACACGAAATCTGGATGAGTACGGATCGCGGTCTCGCGGCGCATTTGCCAAAGCTGGGCGTGTTCATGTTCTTCACCAAACGCGATGGGTTGCAGGGGCGCGAGTTCAATGGCGGCTCTGCCGCAATATGCCCGAATGGGGAACTGGTGTTCGGCGGCGTGCATGGCATCAACATCTTCAATCCGCGGACGATTGCGCATAGCCTCTACGAGCCGCCCGTGGTGATTACTTCGGT
>JAFEFD010000350.1 GCA_018240765.1 Pseudomonadota bacterium
CCGAACAATACGGTGTGCAGCGACTGGTAGCCGTTCGCCTTCGGGATCGCGATGAAATCGCGGAAACGGCCATCGAGCGGCTTGTGCAGCGCATGGATGGCGCCCAGCGCGCGGTAGCAATCCATTGTCGTCGCGACGACGACGCGGAATCCGTACACGTCCATGACCTGCGCGAAGCTTTTGTGCTGGGCGCGCATCTTCGTGTAGATGCTGTATGGCGATTTGATCCGGCTGGCGACGCGGTGCGGGATCTTTTCCTGTTCCAGCCGCGCGCCCAGCGCGGTTTCGATCCTGCCCATTGCTTCGCGGCGATTGCCGAGCACGTTCTTGATGCGCGCGGCGATGATGCGATAGCGATCCGGATACAAGGCGCGGAAGCCCAGATCCTGCAACTCGGCACGGGTGCGGTTCATCCCCAGGCGCTGCGCGATCGGCGCGTAGATGTCGAGTGTCTCGCGCGCGATGCGGCGGCGTTTTTCCGGTGCCATCGCCGCCAGCGTGCGCATGTTGTGCAGGCGATCGGCGAGCTTGATCAGGATCACGCGCAGGTCGCGCGCCATCGCCAGCAGCATCTTGCGGAAACTCTCGGCCGCGGCTTCGGCCACGCTGCGGAAGCGCAGCTTGTCGAGTTTGGTCACACCGTCGACGAGTTCGGCCACGGTGGCGCCGAACTCGGATTCGATTTCAGCACGCGACAGCGGGGTGTCTTCAAGCGTGTCGTGCAGGATCGCGGCGATGATGGTTTCCGCATCCATGCCGATCTCGGCGAGGATGCCGGCAACCGCGACCGGATGGGTGATGTAAGGCTCGCCACTCTGGCGCTTCTGCCCTTTGTGTGCGCGCGCACCAGCCTGGTAGGCGCGGCGCACGCGCGCGATCTGATCCGGGGGAAGATAGGCGCCGAGGCGTTGCTCCAGCGCTTGCACGTCGGCAGGGATGGCTTCCCGCGTCGCCGTGCTCATGATCGTGCCGCGCGGGTCAGCGCGTCCGGCGATGACAACAGCCGATCACGCAATGGCTCACAGGTCGTCGCCGCCTTTCAGGTCGTCGTCCACCTCGGCCGCAGCCCATTCCAGAGCCTCGCGTTCCTTGCGCTCGCGCTCGGCGCGATCGATCTGGTCGATCAGCTCGTTGCTGACCTTGCGCCCGGCGATTTCACGCAGCGCGACTACGGTTGGCTTGTCGTTGTTGGCGTCCACGAGCGCATCGGCGCCCTTGGCAACCTGGCGCGCGCGGCGCGTCGCCATCAGCACCAGTTCAAAGCGGTTATCAACCACTTCCAGGCAATCTTCCACGGTAATGCGTGCCATAAAATCCTCAAAATCGAAGGCAATTCAGACTATTACACGACATACATTGTAACCGCCACGCCCGGTCAGGCGCAAACCGGCCGCCTGAACAATGGCTGGCCGGAGGCGGAATGCTGCCGTGCAATATGCCTCGCGCATACGGTAGGCTTGCACTTCCCCTGCCTTCGCAACACATATGCTTTCGATGAAAGTGCGGAAAATCGCGATTCCCGGCCTCGTCGCCGCCGTGCTGGCCGGCTGTGCCACGCCGATGCCGCGCAAGGACGATCCGCTGGAATCGTTCAACCGCAAGATGTACGCATTCAACGATTTCGCC
>JAFEFD010000351.1 GCA_018240765.1 Pseudomonadota bacterium
CGCAGTCGTCCGCCGCCGATTTCGATCTGGCGAGTTTGACCTTGCCGCGGGATTTGCCGTTGAGCCTGCCATCGCAATTGGTCGAGCAACGTCCCGACGTGCGCCAGGCGCAGGCCAACTGGCATACCGCCAGCGCACAGGTCGGCGTCGCCATCGCCAATCGCCTGCCGCAGATCACGCTGAGCGCGAACGCGGGCAGCACGGCGTTGGAAATTGCCGATGTATTCAAATCCGGCACCGGGTTCTGGAGCGTGGGCCTGGATCTCGCCGCACCGATTTTCCAGGGCGGCACGCTGTTGCACGCCGAGCGCGCGGCGAAGGCGGCATTGGTGCAGGCCGCGGCGCAGTACCGCAGCACGGTGTTGACTGCATTCCAGAATGTCGCCGACACGCTGACCGCGCTCGACGAAGATGCCAAGGCCTTGCAGGCCGCTGCCGCTGCCGCGGATGCGGCCAAGACGACGCTCGATCTGGCGCAGCGGCAGACGCAGTCGGGCTACGCGAACGAGTTGTCGCTGCTCAATGCGCAACAAGCGTGGCAGCAGGCGCGCATCGCGCTGATCCAGGCGCAGGCCAATCGCTACACCGACACCGCGGCGCTGTATCTGGCGCTCGGCGGCGGCTGGTGGCATGACACTTCCGGAAACGAACATGAAAATTGATTGGCGCGTCGGCGCATTCGCGGTTCTCACCCTGGCGTGCGTGGCCGGCTGTTCCTCGTCGGCGAACGACGCGCCGCCCGCGCCGGCGAAAGCCAGCGACGTGAAACTGACCGCGCAGCAACTCCAGCGCATCGAGCTGTACACGGTTGCCGACGAACACTTCCACGAATCGATCCGCACCAATGGCACGGTGGATTTCGACAACGAGCGCGCCACCGGCGTGCTCGCGCCGATGTCCGGGCCGGTAACGAAGTTGCTCGTTGCCCCAGGCGATCAGGTGAAAAAAGGTCAGGCGCTGGCGCTGGTGCATTCGCCCGATTACGCCGCCGCCGTCGATGCCTACCGCAAGGCGCAGGCCGCTGCACTCAATGCGCGCCGCATTGCGGATGTGGACAAGGATCTGCTCGCACACAAGGGCGTGTCCGAGCGCGAAGCGGCGCAGGCACAGTCCGACGCGATCGGCGCCGAGGCCGATGCGAGCGCGGCACTGCAGGCGCTGGTCGCGCTCGATATCGATCCGAAAATCCTTGACGCGGTGCGAGCAGGCAAACCCGCGCCGCAGATCGACGGCGTGATCCGCGCGCCGCTGGCCGGCACCGTGGTCGAGCGCACGATCGCGCCCGGCCAACTGTTGCAGGCCGGTACCACGCCATGCTTCACCATCGCCGATCTTTCGCGCGTGTGGGTGATGGCGCAGTTGTTCGGCGACGACGCGAATCGCGTCGGCGTGGGCGATACCGCACAAATCGATGCGGACGCGACGACATTGAACGGCACGGTGACCAACGTCGCCGCCGAAGTCGATCCTGCGACACGCGCGGTTACCGCGCGCGTGAGCGTGGACAATCCGCATGGCGCGTTGAAAAAACAAATGTACGTGGCGGTGACGATCGTCTCGCGCAAGGACAGCAGCGGCTTGCTGATTCCAGCCGGCGCGGTGTTGCGTGACGATGAGAATCTGCCATTCGTGTATGTCGAGCAGCCCGATGGCGGTTTTGCGCGGCGC
>JAFEFD010000352.1 GCA_018240765.1 Pseudomonadota bacterium
GAAGGGCGATTCACTGCGATGCCATCCTGCGGAACTTTCAACAAGTTTGCATCGGCATTTGGAAACGAGGTGCCATCCTCGTAGAGCGGCGGAACATAGGTGACGTTCGGGTTGTAGTAGACGCCGTTCATCGCCTTGGACGCGACGTCGTAGCCAGCACTGCCCTTGGCGATGTTTGGGTTGATCACATTCGCGCACCGCCACGGGCCATTCCAGGTCGAGTTTGCCGTGCTGCCATCGTAGGGACGCGCATCGCCCATGTGCGTCCACGCCATCGAACCGGAATCGTCGAAGGTGACGAAGATGTTCGGATCCACCGATTGGTTGAGATCCGGCGGCGTGGCGCCAAGATCCGGCGGCGCATTCGGCGCGATCGGCGCAGCGAGCACAGACGAGGCCTGCAGGAGCAATGCCGCAAAGGTGCCCGAAGCGACAAAGCGTGCGAGTAGGTTGCGCTTATTCATGGCAATTCCTGCGATCAATTGGATGGGACACCCGTCCCGAATGTGGATTCCACCACGGCGACGGCGCCGGCGTTGCCACCGGTGGCGCGTGCGGTGATGCGATAGGTATTCTGCTTTTGAATGGTCGCACCGCTACCGGCATCCTGATCGATGCTGGCGCCCTGCCCGTTGTCTGGCGTACCCGGTGGCCGCACCAGCCCACGATACTCGAGCATGTACTGCGGAACCTGTGCCAGACGCGCGGTGCCGAGAGACGAAGCATTCAACGCCGCGTTGCTGCCGTTGCCGTAATTGGTGCCGCCGCTGGTCCCATTGGCGATCCAGGATGGCGTCGTGCGAAAAGAGGCGACCAGAGGATTGCTGACGAATATCGTGCTGCCGCTGCCGTTGTCCAGCGTCATCGGCGAATAGCAGAAGCCGTTGTCACCGCCGTTGAAGCCGCAGTTGATGGTGCCGCCGTTTCCGGAAAGGTTCCACAGCCAGTTTTCACCACCGCGCAAGGCGGTTTCGGCGCCCATCAGGCCCATCTGGCCATTACGCAGGCCGCCGGCCATGCGCTCTTGCAAAATGGAGGTGCCGGAAGCAGTTAGCCCAAGCAAGGTGATCAAAATGAGAAA
>JAFEFD010000353.1 GCA_018240765.1 Pseudomonadota bacterium
AGCAATCGCCTTGTGACGCGCGCGGCGCAGCGCCGCACCCAGTTCCGGGCCGCGCAAGCCGGCATCGAGCAAGGGCTGCGCCGTGGGTTCCAGCGCGGCGTGGAACACGGCAGTGAGGTAGCGCGCCTGCGGGTAATCGCTGTCGGCCATGCCCAGGCGCCCGCGTTTGTCCGCCGCGCAGGCGAGCAGGAATTGCGGCAGGCGTTTGGGCTGGCGGAAAGCATCGAGCTTCTCGAACAGCTCCAGAACGGTTTTCGGACGCAGCTCGAACGCGGTGTGCGCGAGCAGATGCAAACGGCAGACGAGTTCGGCCAACGCGGCATATTCCGCCGGCACCTTCAGGCGTGCGGAGAGCGCATGCAGCGGCGCGACGCCGCGGTGCTCGTGGCGGCGGTGCGATGGCAATTCGGCGGCTGGCGTCAGTGCCTTGCCCAGGTCGTGGGTCAGGGCGCAGAAGCCGATCAGCGCGTCGCCAGGCGCGATGCGCGCGGCGGCGTCCAGCACCATTTCAACGTGCACGCCGGTGTCGATTTCGGGATGGAATTCGGCACGCTGCGGCACGCCGTACAGTGCGTCGACCTCGGGCATGACGCGCTCGAGTGCGCCGCAATCGCGCAACGTTCGCACGAAGGCGCTCGGCGCGCGTTCGGCCAGCGCCTTGCGTGTTTCCGCCCAGACCCGTTCCGGCACCAGGTGATCGACCTCGCCATCGCGCACCATGACGCGCATCAATTCCTGCGTCGCGGCGGCGATGCGGAATCCGCGTTCGGCATAACGCGCGGCAAAGCGCGCCACGCGCAGGATGCGCACCGGATCCTCGGCGAAGGCCGGAGCTACATGGCGCAAGATGCCGGCGCGCAAATCCGCCGCGCCGCCGAACGGATCGATCAGTGCGTCGTCCTCATCCTGTGCGATCGCGTTGATGGTCAGGTCGCGCCGGCGCAAATCGTCTTCCAGCGTGACCGACGGATCGGTATCGAACGCGAAACCGTGATAGCCGCGACCGGTCTTGCGTTCGGTGCGCGCGAGCGCGTATTCCTCGCCGGTCTGCGGATGCAGGAACACCGGGAAATCCTTGCCGACCGGCTTGAACCCGGCGCGCAGCATTGCGTCTGGCGTGGCGCCGACGACGACGTAATCGCGATCCTTGACGGGCAGGCCGAGCAGGCGATCGCGCACCGCGCCGCCGACCAGGTAAGTTTTCATGCGCGCATTATGCGGTCAACCCAACTTGAAATCTGTGGCGCTCGGCATTTCGCGCGCCGGCGGTGCTCGAACTGCCAGCGTCCGCGACGATTTCGAGTTGGCTTGCATCTCCACACCGTTCATGGTGCAACGGGTGCTTCCGGCGGCGCGGCCGGACACACGACATCCTTGCGCGGTGCATTCGCGGGCGGCGGTGCGTAGGCCTTGCCGATGTGCGGCAGGCGCGCAGCGAGCGGAATCACCTTGCCATTCAGGCGCCAGTCGTAGATCACGGCGAAGGCCAGCACGCGCGCAACGTATTCGCGGGTTTCCTTGTACGGGATCGTCTCGATGAAAAAATCCGGCTCGAGGCCGTCGCGCGCATCGATCCAGCGCCCGACCGGGTCGGGACCGGCGTTGTACGCGGCGGTGGCAAGCCAGGGACTGCCGTCATAGCGCATCGCCATCCTGCCCAGGTACTGCGTGCCGAGGCGGATGTTGAGGTCCGGATCGAACAAGGCGGCCGCGCCGGAAAACGACACGCCGAGTTGCTTGGCCAGGTGCTTCGCCGTTCCCGGCAGCAGTTGCATCAGGCCGAATGCGTCGGCGCCGGAGCGCGCATCGGTGGTCCATGCGCTTTCGGCGCGGATGATGGCGTAGGCCCAGGCCGGGTCGATGCCGGCGGCGCGGGCATCGCTCACGACGTCGCCGCGCCGTGCCAATGGAAAACGCAAGTCGTAGTAATGCAGGTCGTCGCCGCGGTTGAAGGCGTAGACGGCGCGGTCGTGCCAGCCGCGGTCGGCGGCGAGCAGCACCGCCTGCTTGCGTTGCGACGCGTCCAGTCGCGACAGGGCGAAATCCCATTCGCGCCGCGCCTGCGGCAGGCGATCGATGGCGAAGAATTCGAACGCGCGCGCAAGATCCGGCTGCTTGCGCAGGGATTTGTCGATGACGGGATCGGTCGCGATCTCGCGCGCGCAGATCGTGTACGGCGACTTGAGCCAGTCGGCGGCGAGAAAGCCGTGGAAATTCGCCTCGCGTGCGACGGATTCAAAGATGGATGTTGCTGCGTCCTTGCGGTCGAGTTTCACCAGCACGCGCGCGCGCAGGTAGCGCCAGCGCGCGTCGGATTTTTGCGTGTCGCTCATCGTGTCGAGCGCAACCAATGCGTCTTTCCAGTCTTGCGCGGCCACGGCCAGGCGCACGCGCCATTCGCGACTGGTGTCGTCCGTGGCTTGTGCCGGCAATGCGTCGAGGCGGCGCAGCGCATCCGGCGCATAGCTCGATGCGTTGTAGACGGCGATCGCGCGCGCAATGTCGTTGCGCTGGCCGGCATCGAAGCGGAAGTGCGTGGACAGTTTCGACCACTGCGATTCGGCGCTGTCGCTGTTGCGCCGCGCCAGGCGCAGGAAGGCGACGGTTGCGGCTTGCCGCGCGCGCGCGTCGTCCGGCCATGCCGCGGCCTTGTCGAGCGTGCCTGCCGGATCGCGGATCGCGGCGGCGATGCGCTGCGTGTCGCTGCGTGCGCTGCCGTCGAGCATGGTGGCGAGCGTGTCGACGAGTCCGGCTTGCCCGGCGCTTGCAGCTAGATCGATGCGCTGCCAGATCAAAGCTGGCGTCAGCTTGTCCCGCGACCATGCGGTTACGGCAGCGCAGGCGTCCGGCAGCGGCTTTGCAGACAGCCACAATGCTTCGACATCGTTGTGGAAATCCAGTTTCTTTCCCAGCGCGATGCGTGCGTGCAGGGCATTGCACTGCTGCGCGAGACTGGCGCCGTCCGC
>JAFEFD010000354.1 GCA_018240765.1 Pseudomonadota bacterium
ATCAGAGTCGCCGCGGACGCATCGGCCCGGCGGTGGTGCATTGCTTCACCGGAACGAAGAACGAGCTGTTCGATTACCTCGACCGCGACTTCCACATCGGCATCACCGGATGGATTTGCGACGAACGTCGCGGCACGCATCTGCGCGAACTGGTCAAGGCGATTCCGGGCAATCGCCTGATGCTGGAAACCGATGCGCCGTATCTGTTGCCGCGCACGGTCAAACCAGTGCCTTCGCACCGCCGCAACGAGCCGATGTATCTCGCGCACATCTGCGCCGAAGTCGCGCGCGACCGCGGCGAGGATGTCGCGGTCACCGCGGCGAACGCGAGTGCGACGGCACGGGAATTCTTCGGGTTGTCCTAAGAGCGTAATCCGACGCCGCGGTTCATCAGCGACAGGCAGAATGCGCCGAGCGCGAGCACGAAAACCAGCATTACCACATAAGCCCAGAGCAGGTTGATGTCGCTGATCCCGAGCAGGCCGTAGCGGAACGCGCTGACCATGTACAGGATCGGGTTCAGGTGCGAGATTTCCTTCCACGGGCTCGGCAGTTGCGCGACGTTGTAGAACACGCCGCCGAGATACGTCAGCGGCGTCAACACAAAGGTCGGAATGATCGCGATGTCGTCGAACTTGCGCGCGAAAATCGCGTTGACGAAGCCGAGCAGGCCGAAAATGACCGAGGCGAGCAGGAAGGTGCTGAGCGTGACCAGCGGGTGGTACAGATGGATCTTGGTGAAGAACAGCGAGATGCCGAGCACGATCACGCCGACCATGAAACCGCGCAACACGGCGCCGGAAATATAACCGGCAAGGATCGTCCAGCTCGGCATCGGTGATACCAGCATTTCCTCGATGAAACGCTGGAACTTGGCGCCGAAGAACGAGCTGGTGATGTTGCCGTAGGCGTTCTGGATCACGCTCATCATGATCAGGCCGGGCGCGATGTACTCGATGTACGAAATGCCGGGCGCGATCTCGCCGATGCGGCGTCCGATCAGGCTGCCGAAGATGATGAAGTACAGCGTCACCGTTATTGCCGGCGGCAGCAGGGTCTGCGTCCAGATGCGCAGGATGCGCGTCACCTCGCGGCGCGTGATGGTGCCCAGCGCGGTCAGAGTGTCGGTGGCGTTCATGCCGCCACCTTGTCATTCGCATCGATCAGCCGCACGAATAATTCCTCCAGCCGATTCGCCTTGTTGCGCATCGATGTGACGGTAATGCCACGTGCGGATAACGCGGCGAACAGCGAGTTCAGATCATGCGTGCGCGACATTTCCGCTTCGATCGTGCGATCGTCGACGCGGCTCAGCTTCACCCCCGCGACCTGCGGCAGGTCGGTGCAGGCATCGGTCAGGTCCAGCACGAAGGTTTCGACGTCGAGTTTGGAGAGCAGGCGCTTCATGGACGTATTCTCGATGATGCGGCCGTGGTCGATGATCGCGATGTTGCGGCACAGCGATTCGGCTTCTTCCAGGTAATGCGTGGTCAGGATGACCGTGGTGCCGGCGGCGTTGATCGCCTGGATGAACTTCCACATCGAACGGCGGATCTCGATGTCGACGCCGGCGGTGGGTTCGTCCAGGATCAGCAACTTAGGTTCGTTCATCATCGCGCGCGCGATCATCAGGCGCCGCTTCATGCCGCCGGACAATGTGCGCGTGATGTCGAAGGCCTTGTCCCAGAGTACGAGTTGCTTCAGGTATTTTTCCGCGCGCAGCTTGGCTTCCGCGCGCGGCACGCCGTAAAACCCGGCCTGGTTGACGCAGATCTGGAACGGATGCTCGAACAGGTTGAAGTTCAGTTCCTGCGGCACCAGCCCGAGCATCGCCATCGCCTCGCTGCGCCGCGTGCGCACGGATTCGCCGAATACCCGCGCGTCACCGGCCGTTGCATTGACCAGCGACGAGACGATGCCGATCAGGGTCGATTTACCGGCGCCGTTGGGGCCGAGCAGGGCGTAGAAATCGCCTGGCTGCACGCTCAGCGAAACGCCCTTGAGCGCCTGCACGCCGTTGGGGTAGGTTTTGACGAGATCGCTGACTTCCAGCGCCGGTAGGTTGCTCATGGGCTGCGCAAACGGGGCAAGGCGGTTAGTATAGCGGGCCTTTCGTTTCGCGATTTCGCACCGTGGCCGACCACTTCCAACTCCGTCTGGCCGAAAGCCGCATGCTTGCACCCGCCGTGCGCCACATGGCCTTCGAGCGCGCCGACGGCGTGCCGTTCGCATTCGTGCCCGGCCAGTTCGTGCAGATCCACTTCACTTACCCGGACGGCAAGCCGACCAAACGCAGTTATTCCGTGGCAACGGTCAGCAATGAAAGCGGCGCGGTGCCGCGCATCGAAATCGCGGTGTCCTACGTCGAAGGCGGCGCGGCAACGAACCTGCTCGGAAACCTTCCGCAAGGCGGAATCGTCGACGCTAGTGGTCCGTACGGACGCTTCTGCCTCGATGACGGGGATGCGAACCGCCGCTACCTGCTCGTCGCCACCGGCACGGGCGTAACGCCCTATCGCGCGATGCTGCCGCAACTGGAAAAACTTGGCCAGCGCGGTGCGGAAGTCGCGCTCGTCTACGGCGCGCGCAACGAATCCGAATTGTTGTACGGCGAGGAATTCGAAGCGTTCGCGCGGCAAAACCCGCATTTCCGTTTTTACGCCTGCTTCAGCCGCGCTGCGCGCTCGCAACCGCGCGCGCACGATCGCGCGGGTCGCGTCCACGTCGCGCTCGCCGAGCTCAAGCCAGATCCGGCGCACGACATCGCCTACCTGTGCGGCAATCCGGACATGGTCGACCAGGCGTTCGCGATGTTGAAGGAAGCCGGGCTGCCGGTGCCGCATATCCGCCGCGAGAAGTACGTTTCGTCGCGCTAACACCAATCGAGAATCTCGAGCCATGAACAAACGCACCCTGCTGCGCATCGCTGTTGCCGTTGCTGCG
>JAFEFD010000355.1 GCA_018240765.1 Pseudomonadota bacterium
CGGCCGCTGGTGCTGGAACTGATCCTGGCTGGCTGCACCACGATCTGTTGCCACAAATTCACCCGCGACCTGCCGCACGAAGTGGGCGAGGGCGACATCGTGATTGTCGCTGCCGGCAAGCCGGGGTTGGTCAGGGGAGAATGGATCAAGCCGGGTGCGGTGGTGATCGACGTGGGCATCAATCGCATGGCGGATGGTTCGCTCACCGGCGACGTGGAATTCACCGCCGCGGCGGAGCGCGCGTCGTGGATCACGCCGGTTCCGGGCGGAGTCGGCCCAATGACGGTCGCGACGTTGATGGAAAACACCCTCGAAGCCGCGGAACTATCCTGAAGCGCAGTGCAATCGCACGGCGTTTTCACTGCGAATTCATGGTGACTTGGGCTATCCTTCGCGCCCCATGATTTCGAATTCCCTGCCAATGCAGCGCCTGCGTTTTGCCGTGCTCGCCTGCGCCGCGCTGCTGGGCGCCTGCGGCAGCGTGATGCGCAAGGCGACCGATCAGTTCGCCGACAACCTGACCGCGGCAATTCTCGACGAGGACGATCCCGGTACCGTGCGCGACGGCGTGCCGGCGTATCTGCTGCTGATCGACGGCATGATCCAGGGCGATCCGGACAATGCCGGAGCGCTGCTGGCCGGTGCGAAACTCTACGGCGCCTACGCCGGAGGATTCGTCGACGATCCCGCGCGCGCGCAACGCATGGCCGGTCGTGCCTATGACTACGCGCATCGCGCGCTGTGCCTGCGCGAGAAGAATCTGTGCGAGGCACTGGACAAACCATACGATGCCTACATCGCCGAGTTGGACAAGACCAGGCGCGGCGACGTGCCGGTGGTGTACGGATTCGCCGCCGCCTGGGCCGGCAAGATCCAGGTCAACGCTGGCGACTGGAATGCAATCGCCGATCTGCCCAAGCTGCAATCCACGCTGGAACGCTGTACCGCGCTCGATCCGCATTACGACAATGGCGGCGCGTATCTGTATCTGGGCGTGATCAATTCCATCCGTCCGGCCTCGCTCGGCGGCAAGCCCGAGCAGGGCAAGGCGTACTTCGAGAAGGCGCTGGAATTGTCCGGCGGCAAGAACCAGATGGTGCGCGTGCTCTACGCACAATTCTATGCGCGCCTCGTCTTCGACAAGGACCTGCATGACAAGCTGCTCAATGAAGTGCTGGCCGCCGATCCACATGCGCCGGGCTTGACGCTCATCAATACCCTGGCAAAAGAAAAGGCCAAGGCCTTGCTGGCTTCAGGCAAAGACTATTTTTGATTTACGGAATACGCCCATGAAAAAGTATAAATTGTTCGCTGCAATCCTGCTGGCAGGTTCTGCGCAGGCGGCCACCACCATCAAGATCGCCACCGTCGCGCCTGACGGCACCGCCTGGATGCGCGAGATGCGCGCCGGCGCCGACGCGGTGAAGAAAGACACCGACGGCCGCGTCGAGATCAAGTATTACCCGGGCGGCGTGATGGGCGACGAACCGACTGTGCTGCGCAAGATCCGCATCGGCCAATTGCAAGGCGGCGCGTTCACCGGCGGTGAGCTGTCACAGGTCGACAAGGATGCACAGATCTACAGCCTGCCGTTCCTGTTCAAGACCCAGGACGAAGTGGACAAGGTCCGCGCGCAGCTCGATCCGCTGCTCAAGCAAAGCTTCGACAAGGCCGGGTTCGACGTCGCCGGCCTCAGCGGCGGTGGCTTCGCCTACCTGATGAGCGTGAAGGACATCAAGAACAAGGATGATCTCAAGGCCGCCAAGGTCTGGGTGCCGCAGGGCGATCATGTCGCCGAAGCCGGCTTCAAGGCCGGCGGCGTCACGCCGATTTCGCTGCCGCTGGCCGATGTTTATACGAGCTTGCAGACCGGGTTGATCGACACCGTTGCGAACACGCCGGCCGGCGCAATCGCATTCCAGTGGCACACGAAAGTACGCCACATGGTCGACCTGCCGATCACGTATGTCGTTGGTATCCTCGTCATCGACAAAAAAGTGTTCGATACGCTGTCGCCCGCTGACCAGAAAGCGCTGAACGACGATCTCGGCGCTGCGTTCGCGCGACTCGAGAAGATCAATCGCGACGACAATGCGCAGGCGAAAATCGCATTGCAAAAACAGGGCGTGCAAATCTTCACGCCGAATGCGGAGGAAACAGCGGCATGGGAAAGCGTCGGCGAACAGGCGCGCAAGCAGTTGCAGGGCGCCGGCGAAATCACGCCGGGAATGGCCGCCGCACTGGACAAGGCGCTGGCCGCGGCGCGGACGAAGTAACTTGCAACGCGCGCTGGAAATCCTGCGCCGCATCGAGGACTTGCTGCTCGCGGTCCTGGTACTGATCCTGGTCGTTCTCGCGGGCGGCCAGATCGTGCTGCGCGACTTTTTCCACACCGGGATTTCCTGGGCCGATCCGCTGATGCGCCAGCTCGTGCTGTGGACGGGCATGCTCGGCGCGCTTGCCGCCGTGCGCGATGAAAAGCACATCGCACTCGATGTACTGAACCATTTTCTGCCGCCGTTGGTACAGAAGGTCGCGCGTATCGTCACGTTCGGATTCGCCGCTGCGATCTGCGCGGCGCTCGCCTGGTACAGCTGCGTGATGCTGAATGTGGATTACGCGAGCGCCGCGCCGTCGAGCGCGTTTGCGTCGCTGCCGGCATGGATTCCCGAGACGATCCTGCCGACGGCATTCGGGCTGATGGCCCTGCGTTTCGTCCTGCGTGCCTTCCTCCCGCCGGCACATACGCCACCGTTGCTGCATCCCATCGAGCCGACACCGTGACCTGGCTCATCGTCATCGCGCTGATCGTGCTTGCCGCACTCGGCGCGCCGCTGTTTGCGATCATCGCGGCAGTCGCGCTGTTCGGATTCCACGCCGCGGGCGAGCCCGGTGCTGCGGTGGCGATAGAATTCTATCGATTGGCTGACATGCCGGCGCTGATCGCGATTCCACTGTTCACGCTGGCGGGTTATCTGCTTGCCGAGAGTCAGGCGCCGCGTCGTCTGGTGCGCCTGACCAATGCGCTGTTCGGTTGGCTGCCGGGCGGATTGGCCATCGTCTCCGTGTGCGCCTGCACCTTGTTCACCGCGTTTACCGGTGCGACCGGCGTCACCTTGATCGCGCTTGGCGCGGTGTTGTATCCGGCACTGCGTCAGGCGCACTACGACGAACGCTTCTCGCTTGGGTTGCTCACCTGCGCGGGCAGCTTGGGACTTCTGCTGGTGCCGTCCATGCCGCTGATCTTGTACGGCGTGGTCGCGCAGCAATTCCACACCACGCCGCCGGTGAGCATCGACGCGCTGTTCAAGGCGGGCCTGTTGCCGTGCCTGCTGATGGTCGTGATGCTGTCGGTCTACAGCGCCTGGAAGGCCCGCGACCTGCCGCGGCCACCGCCGTCGAGCGCGCGCGAGGTCTGGGCCGCACTCAAGGATGCGGCCTGGGAATTGCCGCTGCCTTTCGTCATCCTGATCGGCATTTACACCGGCAAACTCGCGGCATCCGAAGCCGCTGCGGCGACCGCGCTGTACGTGCTGATCGTGACCGTACTGATCCGCCGCGAAATCAAGTTCGTGGAGTTGCCGCGCGTGATCCGCGAGGCGATGCTGCTGGTCGGTGCGATCCTGATCGTGCTCGGATTCTCGTTGGCGCTGACCAACTGGTTGATCGATGGCGACGTGCCCGAAAAGCTGTTCTCGGCCATGCAGGCGGGCATCTCCGGAAAAATTGCGTTCCTGCTATTGCTCAACGTGTTCCTGCTGGTGTTCGGCATGCTGCTGGAAGGTTTCCCGGCGATCATCATCCTGGTGCCGCTGATCCTGCCGGTGGCCACGCACTACGGCATCGATCCGGTGCACCTGGGCATCATCTTCCTCGCCAACCTGCAGATCGGCATCTTCCTGCCGCCGGTAGGCATGAACATCTTCATCGCCAGCGCGCGTTTCGGCAAACCGGCCACCACGATCGTGCGCGCCAGCCTGCCGTTTTACGCCATCCTGATGGCCGCGGTGATGATCATTACCTACTGGCCGGAACTGTCTTTGTGGCTGGCTCGCTAAGCCATGTCGCCTGGAGTGGCACGCGCGACGCGGAGTCTGTAAAATAGGGCATGCGCATACTTACCGATGCTCTTACCTTCGACGACGTCTCGCTCGTCCCCGCGTTCTCCAACGTCCTGCCGCGCGACGTCAGTCTCGCCACCCAGCTCACGCGTGACATCCGCCTGAACATTCCGGTCGTCTCGGCCGCGATGGACACGGTTACCGAAGCGCGCCTTGCCATCACCATGGCGCAGTGCGGCGGCATCGGCATCATCCACAAGAACATGCCGATTGAGCAGCAGGCCGCCGAAGTGCGTCTCGTCAAGAAATTCGAGGCCGGCGTCATCCGCGATCCGATTACCGTGAATCCGGAAACCTCGATCGGCGAGGTCATGAAGATCGTGCGCGCGCACAATATTTCCGGCGTGCCGGTCGTCGATGGCGAAGGTCTGGTCGGCATCGTCACCAGCCGCGACCTGCGTTTCGAGACGAAGCCCGAGGATCCGGTGCGCCACATCATGACGCGCAAGGAAAAACTCGTCACCGTGAAGGAAGGAGCAGGGGAGGACGAAGTCCTGCGCCTGCTGCACAAGAACCGAATAGAGAAAGTGCTGGTCGTCAACGACGCATTCCAGTTGCGCGGCCTGATCACCGTCAAGGACATCCAGAAGGCGCGCGACAACCCTAATTCTGCCAAGGACAGCCACGAGCGCCTGCGCGTCGGCGCAGCAGTCGGCGTCGGCGGCGACACCGAGCAACGCGTGGCCGCGCTGGTCGAGGCGGGCGTCGATGTGCTCGTCGTCGATACCGCCCACGGCCATTCACAGGGTGTGCTCGATCGCGTGCGCTGGGTCAGGAAACATTTCCCGAAGATGTCGATGATCGGTGGCAATATCGTGACCGGCGACGCGGCCAAGGCACTGATCGACGCCGGTGCCGATGCGGTCAAGGTCGGGGTCGGGCCTGGCTCCATCTGCACCACGCGTGTCGTCGCCGGCGTCGGCGTGCCACAGATTTCCGCGGTCAGCATGGTCGCCGAGGCGATCAAGGGCAGCGGTGCCTGCCTGATCGCCGATGGCGGCATCCGCTATTCCGGCGACATCGCCAAGGCTCTCGCGGCCGGCGCGAACTGCGTGATGATCGGCGGCATGTTCGCCGGCACCGAAGAGGCGCCTGGCGAAGTCGAGTTGTACCAGGGCCGCTCGTACAAGAGCTATCGCGGCATGGGGTCGCTCGGCGCGATGCAGATGGGTTCCAAGGATCGCTACTTCCAGGACACCGAGGACGCCGACAAGCTCGTGCCCGAGGGCATCGAAGGCCGCGTGCC
>JAFEFD010000356.1 GCA_018240765.1 Pseudomonadota bacterium
CTTGTGCGCGCGCCAGCCAACCGCATTCTCGATCGAGGTCAATCCAACCCTGGCCCTGGAGCGCCTGGCCCTTGCGCCGGGCGTGTACAAAGTCGGATTCTATGCCGCGGAAGGCGTGCAGGCGCAGCCGAAATTGCGTGCGTTCGCACTGGTGGATCGCAGCCTTCCCGGCGCACCTTCGATCATTCCGGAAACCGGATTCTGGTGGAGCGCCGGCGCCGATCCGACCGTACTCAGCATGGAACTCCAGGGCGGCCAGTTGAGCGTCGCCCTGCTCAGTTACGATGCCGACGGGCAACCCGCCTGGCTGTTCGGCAGCGCGGCGTTCGACGGGCGCATCGCGCACTTGCCGCTGCTGCGCCTGGCCGGCGGCAGCGATCCGTTCGCCAAGTCCACCGCCACTCCGCATGGCGACGCGGCGATGACGCTGGACCTGCAGTTTTCCGCATCCGCGCATGCGCAGGCATGGCTGTCGCGTACGCGCGGCGACGATGGCTCGCTGCAATTGCGCACGCTGGACTTGTCGCGCCTGCCGCTTGCGGCCAGCACCGACGGCAGCGCGTGGCAGGGCGACTGGGTACTGGTCAGCGACGCGCAAGACGCGATACCTCGGCGCCTGCGCCTGGATCGATTCCAGGATCCGGATACGCAACACATCCGCATCGCTTCTGCCGATGGCTCGGCGACGCTCGACTGCGACGCCGGATCGGCACAGGCCGCGTGGCCGCCACGAGCTTGCACCTTGCAACTCGCCGACGGCTCGAGCGACCGTTTCGATTCCGTGGCGATCACGCGCATGGACGGCACCGATGCAAACGGCGCTGCGGTGCACCTGTTGCGCATCAAGCCTTGACGCCGGATTCCAGTTCGTCGAGAAAATCCACCGCGCGGCGCAGGTGCGGGATCACGATCGACCCGCCGACGACAAGGCCGACGCTGAATACCTCGAAGAACTCGTCGCGCGTAACGCCGGCATTCTTGCATTCGGCGATGTGATAGCTGATGCAATCGTCGCAACGCAAGACCAGGGACGCGACCAGGCCGAGCATTTCCTTCGTCCGCACCGGCAACGCGCCATCCTTGTAGGTTTGCGTGTCCAGCGCGAAGAAGCGCCTCACCACCTGGTTGTCGTGTTCGAGGATGCGCGCATTCATGCGCTGCCGAAACGCGACGAAATCATCCACGCGCTTGCCGCTCATGCGCCGGCTCCGGTCAGTTTCGCCAGTTCGCCGCTGCGCTCGGCCGCGACGAGGTCGTCGTAACCACCGACATGATGGTCGTTTACAAAAATTTGCGGCACCGTGCGCCGCTGCGCGCGCGCCAGCATTTCCTCGCGTCGTGCCGGATCGGTGTCGATGCGGATTTCGGCGTAATCCAGGCCCTTGCTCTTCAACAGGTTTTTCGCCGCCACGCAGTAGGCGCAATTGGCGCTGGAATAGATCTCGATTTTCGCCATGGGTGTAATCCCTGAATCCAACATGGGTATTGTCCCACGCCGCCGAATCGGCGTGCGCACATTCGATTAACGACGGCGAAACGGCGATCGCGCGACAATGGCGCCAATGCGGCGGCTGCGCTATCGTGCCGGCGCGCCCACGTCATTTTCCGATCATGCGTCCTGCCCTGCTCCCCGCCGCCTTTGCCTTCGCCTGCGCCCTGCTCGCCGGATCGCCTGCGCGCGCGATCGACACCAAATTGCCGGACATGGGCAGTTCGGCCGGGGCCATCGCCTCGCCGGAAGAACAGCGCCAGTACGGCTTCTACGTGCTGCACGAGCTGCGCAATCAGGGCATGGTGCTCGACGACGCCCTGCTCACCGACTACATCAACACGCTCGGCTACCGGCTGGTTTCGTACAGCCCGCAACCGGACCAGCCGTTTACGTTTTTCGTGGTCAACGATCCGTCGATCAACGCGTTCGCCTTGCCCGGCGGCTTCGTCGCGGTCAACGCGGGACTCATCACCACCACCGCGAACGAAGACGAACTCGCCGCGGTGCTCGCGCACGAGATCTCGCACGTCACCCAGCAGCATCTGGTGCGCGCGGTCGAAGCCGAGCAGAAATACGCACCGCTCATGATCCTGGCGATGGTCGGCGCGATCATGGCGTCGTCGCGATCGGGACCCGGCAGCACCAGCAACGCCGATGTCGGCGCCATGGCCACGGCGACCGGGCTGATGCAGCAGATGCAGATCAACTTCACCCGCGCCGACGAGGAAGAAGCCGACCGCGTCGGCATCGAAACCCTGGCCAAGGCGAATTTCGATCC
>JAFEFD010000357.1 GCA_018240765.1 Pseudomonadota bacterium
ACCGCGGCCGAATCGAGCAGGGCGCGCATCCAGCGCACGTCGGGCAACGCCGACTTGCGGCGCGGCCATACCACGGCGATGCCGACGTTGCGGCCGCCGCTGGACATGTGCAATACGGCGCGTTCGGCAGACGCCTCATCGTGCACGGGATTCGCGCTCGCCAGCGCTGCAATTTCCGCTTCCTGCAACACAGGAGCCCTGGCCGATGCCGCGCATAACGTGTGCGTGCCGTTTTCGATCAGCCAGATCGCGCATCGGCAACCATTCGCTTCCAGACTGCGCACCACGCGCTCGGCCGCGCTTTTCGGATCGACCGCGGTTGCGAGGTCGCGGCTGGCTTCGAACAGCGAAGTCATGTCGGCCAGGGCGCGCTTGAGGCGGCGCGCGTGATCGCTCAGGCGGCCGGTAAGGCCACCCACGAGCAGGGCGCCGATCAGGAACGTCACCAGCGCGAAAACATCCTCGGCATCGATGGTGAGGGTGTAGCGCGGTTCCTCGAAAAAGAAATTGAACGCAAAAAACGCGAGCAGGGCGGCATACAGTGCCGGCCACATGCCGAGGCGATAACCGGCGATCAACACGCCCGCGAAAAACATCAACGGCAACTTGCTCGGCCACAACGGCTGCACCACGTAGAAGCCGAACAGCGAGGCAATGCTGATAACCACGGTCGCAAGAATGAAGTCGCGCCACCGCAATGGGGTTTCGTCGCGCAGCCACAGCGTCATGGCCGCAAGTGTACCTGCTGGCGCGATGGCCGAGCGCTTGAACGTTCAGGAGCCGGCCGGCTGCAGGCCTTTGAGCTGCCGGTAGCTGGCCGGTGGTGGTGACGGAATGACGTCCTGCCGCAGCAACTTGCCTTGCAGGTTCCACAGGATCTGCCGATTGCGCGCGGGCATGCCGGCGCACCCGGCCAGCAGCAGCGCAACGAGGGCGGCAGGAATCGCGCGGCTCATTGCGACAACGGCAGGATCTTCCATCTGAAATCGGAACGCCACTTGTCGTAATACAGGTTGCCACCGTCCCACTCGACTTCGCCGCGCTGCGAATCCACGGTGTCGGAACGGAAGAAACGCTTGGGCGGGGCGAACTCCTGCGAAAAATCGTCGTTGAAGGCGATACGATAGTTGTCCAGCCCGCCGAGGTAGAACCACTTCAGCGCGGCGTCGCCGGAATCGATACGCCCATAGGTGACATCCACCGGCACCCAGCCATACGGTGCAAGATAGATCTGTGCCCAGTCGTGGATGTCTTCGTGATCGCCATCGGTGTACGTCCATCCGGATGGCCAGCGCGCCGGGATGCCGTTCATGCGCATCAGGGTCATCAACAGCATGGTCTGCTCGCCGCAGTCGCCGTGGCCAGCGCGCAAGGTGTAGCTGCTCAAGTCGGGAATCGTGGAGTACTCGCGCGCACCCGCCCACGGAACTTCGTCCACCGCGGCATAAATCTTCTGCGCGATGCGATACGGATTGGTTTCGTCGCCCACGACCTGGCGCGAAAACACGCGCAGCGACTGGGTGAACACGATATGCGGCGCGCGTTCGGTCACGAAGGGCGCAAGCTCGGGCGTGATCTTCGCCGGCACCGCCTTGTCCGCATCGATCGCGTGATACTGCGCGTAGAGCGTCAGTTCATAGGTGACGGAAAAAACCGCCGGCTTGCCCGCTCGCGCCGGTTGCTCGAGGAAAACCGTGCGCTGCAGAGCGGACTCCGGCGCAATACGGTGCGCAGCCGGTTCGCTGGAAACGAAGCGGATGTCCTGCTGCTGACCTGCGATCGTGCGCGGATACGGAATCCATGCGCGAATCGACTTGCCGACGGGCACGGCGCCGGCCGCGACGCTCACGCTTTGCGTCACCCGCACGCGTCGCGGCAACACGTTCGCATGACCC
>JAFEFD010000358.1 GCA_018240765.1 Pseudomonadota bacterium
GTGGTGCGTGCGCTGGAATCGTCTTTGCGCGATGGTGAAGTCGCACCGTTCGCCGGCGAGACGCAGATTTTCATCTTCCCCGGCTACAAGATCACCAGCCTCGATGCGCTGGTCACGAATTTCCACCTGCCCGAATCGACGCTGCTCATGCTCGTGTCGGCCTTCGCCGGACGCGAACTGATGCTGGATGCCTATCGCCACGCCGTTGAACAACGCTACCGGTTTTTCTCGTACGGCGACGCGATGCTGATTTTGCCGAATGGAATTGGATCATGAGTTCCATGCATTTCCACCTGCTTGCGAACGACGGTCCCGCTCGCCGCGGCCACGTCGAATTTCCGCGTGGCGTCATCGAAACGCCGGCATTCATGCCGGTTGGCACCTATGGATCGGTAAAGGGCATGACGCCCCGTTCGATCGCCGAAACCGGCGCGCAGATCATCCTCGGCAACACGTTTCATTTGTGGCTGCGGCCGGGTCTGGATGTCATCGGTGAATTCGGCGGATTGCACCGGTTCATCGGCTGGGACCGGCCGATCCTGACGGACTCCGGCGGTTTCCAGGTGTTCTCGCTGGCCGAGCGGCGCAAGATCACGGAAGAAGGCGTGCGCTTCGCTTCGCCGGTGGACGGTTCGCGCGTGTTCCTGTCGCCGGAAGAATCGATGCGCATCCAGCGCGTGCTCGATTCCGACATCGCGATGATCTTCGACGAATGCACCCCGTATCCCGCAACCGAGCGGCAAGTGCGCGACTCGATGGAACTGAGCCTGCGCTGGGCCGCGCGCTCGCGGCGTGCGTTTGATGATCTGAAGAACCCCAATTCCCTGTTCGGCATCGTGCAGGGCGGCACGTATCCGCAGTGGCGCAAGGTATCTGCCGATGGCCTGCTGCAAATCGGCTTCGATGGCTACGCGATCGGCGGTCTCGCCGTGGGCGAGCCGGAAGAAGAACGCAACCGCACCCTGGAGGAAACCGTGCCGATGTTGCCGGCGGATCGTCCACGTTACCTGATGGGCGTGGGCCGGCCGCAGGACATCGTCGAGGCCGTGTGCCGTGGCATCGACATGTTCGACTGCGTGATGCCTACGCGCAACGCGCGCAACGCGCACATCTTCACGCGTGGCGGCGTGCTGCGCCTGCGTAACGCGCAGTACGAGCGCGACACACGAACCATTGACGAGGCCTGCGACTGCTACACCTGCGCATCCGGATTCAGCCGCGCCTACCTGCGCCATCTGGACAAGTGCGGCGAGATGCTCGGACCGATGCTGGCCACGATACACAACCTGCACTACTACCAGGACCTGATGCGCGGACTGCGCGAAGCGATCGCGGCGCGGAGGCTCGGCGAGTTCACGGCGGAGTTTTACCAGGGGCAAGCCAAGCCCGGCTGAGGCGCGTGGCGGGTGCATAGCCCGCATCCGCATGGCATAATCCCCAGTCTTTTGACAGGCCCGCCGGTTCGCGGCGGGCGAACAACGCGAGAACCTCATGGATTTCCTGATTTCCAATGCCTATGCGCAGGCGCCGGCGGCCGGTTCGCCGGAGGGCATCGGCCTGCTTGGATCGCCGTTCGTGTTCATCATCATCATGGTCGTCATGATGTTCTTCATGTTCCGCTCGCAGTCCAAGCGGCAGAAGGAACTCAAGGCCATGATCGCGGCCCTGGCCCGCGGCGACGAAGTCGTGAGCAACGGCGGCATCGCCGGGCGCATCGACGATATCGGCGAGAGCTTCCTGACCCTTGAAATCGCGCCGGACGTCAAGATCAAGCTGCAAAAGACGGCGATCTCGATGGTGCTGCCGAAGGGCACTTTGAAATCCGCGTAGCTGGCGCGGACTCGCATGACCACGAAGACCGCCCGGCGGCCATTCGTGGCCGCACTCCACACAAGAAAAGCCCATGAATGACTTTCCCCGCTGGAAATACATCCTCGTAGCCGTAATTGTCCTGCTCGGCATCATTTACGCGCTGCCGATCCTGTATCCGCAGCAGCCGGCCGTGCAGGTATCCGCCAATCGCGGCGCGACCGTCGACGCGGCGTTGAAAGAAAAGGTGCTGGGTATCCTGCAGACGAAGAAGATCGCGTTCAAGGATGTCGAACTCAACGGCGACCGCCTGCTTGCGCGCTTCCCGAACACCGAAGTGCAGTTGGCTGCGTCCGACACGCTCAAGACCGAACTCGGCGACAAGTACATCGTCGCATTGAACCTGGCCTCGACCGTGCCGGGTTGGTTGCGTGCGATCGGCGCGAACCGCATGCCGCTGGGCCTCGACCTGCAAGGCGGCGTGCACTTCCTGATGGAAGTCGACCAGAAGGCCGCGCTGACCAAGATGCAGCAGCGCTACGTGGATGACATCCGCAACGCGTTGCGCAACGCCAAGATCCGCTACGAATCGGTCAACCCGGGCGCGCAGGGTATCGTCGTCGTGCTGCGCTCGGAAGCCGACCGTACCGCTGCGGCGAACGAGATCGAAAAGAGCGTGAACCAGCCGGAAAAGCTCGGCAGCCAGCCGCCGCTGGAAATCGTCGATGGCACCAGCACCGCGACCACGTTCGCGCTCAACGCGCGCATCCGCGAAGCGACGGTGCTGGAACAGCAGCGTTCCATCGTCGCCAGTAACCTGACCACGCTGCGCAATCGCGTCAACCAGCTCGGCGTGTCCGAGCCCTTGATCCAGCAGCAGGGCGCGAACCGCATCGTCGTCGAACTGCCCGGCGTGCAGGATACGGCCGAGGCCAAGAAGATCCTCGGCGCGCAGGCGACGCTGGAATACCACGCCGTGGACGAAGCCACGAATCCGTATGAAGCGCAGAAGTCAGGCATCGTGCCACCGGATTCGCGCCTGTACTACACCCAGCGCGTCGGGCCCGATGGCAAGCCGATGCCGATCGTGCTGAAGAAGAAGATCATCGTCGGCGGGGACGAACTCGTCGACGCGGCAGCGATCCCGGATCCACAGACCGGACTGCCTGCGGTGTCGGTGACGCTGAACGCGCTCGGCGGCAAGCGCATGCTCGACTACACGCGCGAAAACGTCGGCCATCGCATGGCCGTGGTCTATATCGAGCGCATTCCGGAGACGAAAGTCGTCGATGGCAAGGAAGTGCGCAGCGCCAAGGTCAACGAGGAAGTGATCAACGACGCCACGATCCAGGGCGTATTCTCGAACAAGTTCCAGACCACGGGCCTGGACAGCCTGAAGA
>JAFEFD010000359.1 GCA_018240765.1 Pseudomonadota bacterium
CTGAATTGCGGGCCGTTCGTGCTTGCAGACACGGTCGGTTTCATCCGCGACCTGCCGCACGATCTCGTCGCCGCGTTCAAGTCGACGCTGGCCGAAACGCGCGATGCGGACCTGCTGCTGCATGTGGTGGATTGCGCCGATCCGGAGCGCGACCGTCGCATCGCCGAAGTCGAACGCGTGCTCGCCGAAATCGGCGCACAGGATGTGCCGCAGATCCTGGTCTTCAACAAACTGGATAAATTGGCCAATGGCGAGGGTGTGCCCGTGCCACGCGCTGAAATGCTCGACGGCGGCAGGCTTCCGCGCGTCTGGGTGTCGGCTACGCAGGCGATCGGCCTGGAACTGCTGCGCGACACGGTCGCGCGCGCCCTGCAGGGCGAACGCGTGCACCGTTGGCTGCATCTTCCGATGGATGCCGGACGCCTGCGCGCGCGCCTGTTCGCGCAAGGCCTGGTCGCTAACGAGCGCCACGGCGATGATGGCTGGGACATCGAGATCGATGCGCCGCGCGCCTTGCTGGAATCCTTGTACGGATTGCCGGGCGGCGATGGCGACTGGTTGCGCGCACAGCTTGCCGCTGCGCGGGCGGCTTCCTACAATCCTCCGACAATAGCAGTTTGAGACGATCATGGCCTGGAATGAACCCGGAAGCGGTGGCGGCAAACGCGATCCTTGGCAAGGCAAGCCGCCAGCGGATCTCGACGCTTTGCTCAAGCGCCTGCGCGACCGCTTCAACCGCCTGTTCCGCGGTAGCAGTGGTGGCATCGGCGGAAGTTCCGGCGGCATCGCCCTGATCGTGCTCGCATTCGTGGTCGGCTGGCTGGCGCTGGATTCATGGACGGTGATCGATGCGCGCCAGATCGGCGTGGTGTTGCGCTTCGGCCAGTTCAATCGCGTGATGACCAGCGGTCTGAACCTGAAGTGGCCCACACCGGTCGAGCGCGTGATCCGCGTCGATGCGACCACGGTCAAGCAGGTATCGGACGAAGTGCGCATGTTGACCAAGGACGAGAACATCGTGCTGATCGATTTCAACGTGCAGTACCAGGTCACCGA
>JAFEFD010000035.1 GCA_018240765.1 Pseudomonadota bacterium
CGGCGGGTGGCTGACGTGTCGAACGGCACATGCCTGCAGACGCTTTCGTGGCAGACTTGCAAACCGTTTTTATTGAGTGGTTCAACAGGGTGCTGGAGATGAAAATGTACAGATTTATACCTTTCTTGGCGTTGTTGCTTTCCGGCGGCGCGCTGGCGCAACAGGTCGATGTCAATGGCAAGGATTTCCTGTCCGGCGCGGGCGACGCCAAGCTCGCGGCCATCGCGCAGCAGGCGTCTGCTGCCGGAAAATCGCTGGAAGTGACCGCGCCGTCGTACTGGCAGGCCAAGGTCGCGGCCAAATTGCACGCCGGCGCCGCGAATGTGCCGATCAAGGAAAACGACGGCTTTTTCGAGAATGTGCTGGTAAAAATGGTCGAAGCCGCTCCGGCAAAACCGGCGGCGCCATCGGCTGATGCCTCCGCAGCGAAGGCTGCGGCGGAAAAGGCTGCTGCGCAAAAGGCCGCCGAAGAAAAAGCCACGCAGGAAAAAGCCGCTGCCGAGAAGGCGGCTGCTGCGCGCGCTGCAGCTCAGGCGGCCGCTGCAAAGGCAGCCGCGGAGCAGGCTGCCGCGGACAAGGCTGCGGCCGAAAAGGCGGCGGCGGACAAACTGGCTGCAGAACAAGCCGCTGCTGCGAAGGCAGCCGCGGAAAAAGCTGCAGCGGAAAAGGCCGCTGCCGACAAGCGCGAGGCCATGCGCAACAGCATGCTCAAGAATCTCAATGGCGGCCGCCCCGCCGAAGGCGACTTGCGGGCTGGCCAACTGCTCGCCGGCGACGTGGTTTATGTCGATGGCGACCTGCGCGGCGTCGTGCGCCGCGGCAGTTCACGCTTGCAGTTCTACTGGCTTCAAGGCGACCTGAATCTGGAGCGCATCGAGCTGGCGCCGAATGGCGAGGGCCGTTACACGGTGGTGCGCGCGATCGACATGAATGCGGCCCCGGTGTTGCGCACGCGCAGCGGCGGCACGCTGGCAGCTGCCGTTCCGGCATCGGGTTCGCAAGCGCGCAAGTCCTTGCAGGATCAATACGCGGATGGGCGCGAAGTTGTCGATTCGCTCAAGCCCGTGGACCTTCGCCAGGGCGACACGCTCTATACCGGACAAGGCGCCGCGCTGGTGGTACGGCGCGTTGGCGGACAGCTGGCGCGTTTCTGGCTGACTGGCTCGCTGGACCTTGGCCAGATCGGCCTGCAGAGCCAGGGCGGTAATGTGTACAAGGTTCTTTCCGACACGATCAAGTGAC
>JAFEFD010000360.1 GCA_018240765.1 Pseudomonadota bacterium
CTGCAAGGCGCGGGGTTCGACGCGGCGCAGAGCCGCAGCGCCGTGTTCATCGCCCTTGTCTGTGGCGTGCTGCTGCTGATCCTCGCCAATCGCGAACTCGCGCGGCCATTGTTGGCGCGCAGCACGGCCGCGAATCCGTGGCTGCCGCGCATGGCCGCAGGTGTCGCGTTGATGCTCGCCTTGGTGTTGTGGGTTCCTTTCCTGCGCGAGGTGATGCGCCTGGCCATTCCGCACGCGTCCGCCGCAGCGGCTGCGCTCGCGATGACGGGCGTGGTGCTGGCGTGGCTGGAATTCCAGCGCGCGATCGTGCGTCGCCGCGCGTCCGGCGCTATGCAGTGAAGGCGATCAGGCAGGCCCGTTCAAGCCGCGCCGTGATGCGCGGTGCGTGCCGCGCGTGCCAGCCGGGCCATGCGGTTCAGCACGATGCGCAGGCCGAGCGGGACTTCCTCCCACGGCAGGCGATCGAGCACATTGCGCAGGGTCAGGCCGAGTTCCGTGTCGCCCGTGAGCACGAGGCGGCGCTGGAAAAAAAGCGTGTCGGCGTCTACGAGGCGGCTGGCAAGCAACAGCAGATCGGTCAGGCTGCCGCGCACGGTCGCCTCGGCGGGTGCATCACTGGCATGCAGGCGGCCATCGCGCAATTCGAGCGTCCAGCGCAGGTCCAGATCCGCCACTTCGATGCCGAGCCGGCGCGCTTCCACGAAAGCGAGCGTGTCGCCGCCACGCAGCGGCGACAGCGCGCGCCCGAGCAAGGACTCCACGGCGCGAGCCAGCCAGCGCTGCGGGATCACGTGCAGGATCGCGCGCGCGTGACGCGGTGGCGGCACGAATCGCAGCCAGCGCTGTGGCGGGACCGGATCGGTTTCCTGGGTGGTCGGCATGACGGTCGCGATCATGCGCGTGTCCGTGGCGGGGACGCCTTGATCCAGGTCAGCCGGCAGTCCCTGCAACCGGCAGGCGTCGCGAATCAGGATTTCCACCAGTTGGCGTGCGGTGGCGTCCGGCACATTCAACTTGCGCGCCAGACGTTGCGCGCGCTCATGCACGCGCATTTCGCGTTCCGGATTGCGTGTCGTCTCGGCGCAGTTGCGCTTGATCGGCGCCAGGGCGCCGACAATCCGGCGGCGTGCGGCCAGCAGCAACAGCAGCGCATCATCGACATGATCGATCGCGCGGCGCGCTCCGGCGAGCGCAAGCAACTCCGGCGCCGGCAGGATGTTCATGCGCCGAACTCCAGGCTACGTGCAGATGTCTTCATTCCCGTGCCTGCCATGTGCCGGCGTGATCGCGAGAGGCCGTAGACTGTCTGGTCGGCGCCGATAATGCCTTGACGTGCGTCAACACGGGCATCCGCGGTCGAACGTGCGCTATAGAATGGCTGCGTCGCATAAGCACCGGCGTTGACCAGGATGATGTTCGTTGTTGATCTGCCGGGATGGATGGCGCGACGCCCGAGGAGTTGCGGACTCGATGAAAATCCAGTTTCTTGGCGCGGCCGGTACCGTCACCGGTTCCAAATACCTGCTGGCGGATGCGCGCCAGCGCGTGCTCGTCGATTGCGGCCTGTTCCAGGGCCTGAAGAACCTGCGCCTGCGCAATTGGGCGACCTTGCCGTTCGATGCGGAATCGATTTCCGCGGTCGTGCTCACACACGCGCACCTGGATCACAGCGGCTACCTGCCCCTGCTCGTGAAGAGCGGTTTTCGCGGACCCGTCTACTGCACGCCCGCCACCGCCGAGCTGTGCAAGATCCTGCTGCCCGACAGCGGGCACATCCAGGAAGAAGACGCGGAATACGCCAACCGCGCCGGTTTTTCCAAACATCATCCGGCCCTGCCGCTGTACACGCAGGACGACGCTGCACGCTGCCTGCGCCAACTGCGCACGGTCGATTTCGGCCAGGACTTCACGGTCGGTCCGGATCTGCAAGTACGATTCACGCCCGCCGGGCACATCCTTGGCGCGGCCTGCATCACGCTGAGCGGCGCGGCCGGCAAGCTCGTCTTTTCCGGCGACCTGGGCCGGCCGCACGACGGCATCATGAATCCGCCAGCGCCGCTCGCCGATGCGGATTACATCGTGATCGAATCCACTTACGGCGACCGCACGCATGCACCCGCCGATCCACTCGACGAACTGGCGGACATCGTCACGCGCACCGTCAAACGCGGCGGCGCGGTCATCGTGCCGGCGTTCGCGGTAGGCCGCGCGCAAGCCCTGCTGTACTACATTCACAAGCTCAAGAGCCAGGGCCGGATACCGGCGCGACTGCCGGTATTCCTGAACAGCCCCATGGCCACCGACGTGACTGCGTTGTACGAGCGCTTCGCCGAGGAATTGCGCCTGCCGAAAAGCGAATACGCGGCGATGTGCCGGGCGGCCAGCTTCGTCACTTCGGTGGAAGAATCCAA
>JAFEFD010000361.1 GCA_018240765.1 Pseudomonadota bacterium
GGCCGACAAGGCCAGCGCCGACGCTACGCACGAGATCAGAATTTTCATGAAACCTTCTCCCTGGGTGTTGGTTGACGAGACAACTCGTGATTGCCCGCCATGGGGGCGGGAGCGCAAATCTACTCCATTTGTCCGGACATGGCATGGCATGCCGCAACATGGCCCTTGCCCTGTGCTTTCGCCGCCCGCATCCCGGGCGCATCGTGTCCAATATGCCGGACTGGGCCGCACAGGTGCTGGTGCCGGTTGCGATCGCGGCACAACTGAACAGCAGTGAAGGAGCGTAGCGTTTCATCTCGGGGTCTCCGCGGAAGGGATTGCAAGTCCCGTTACGCAATAGGCAGTTGAAAACCCGCACGCTGCGGCTTTCATGGCCGCTTGATCTTCGTCACTTTCCGATGCAGGGGTTGCGCTATGATCGTTGCGCAGTGGTCGGGGACAGCATGATTCACGCGCACAGACCGGACATCCATCGTGCACCAGCGGGCGCCGACGTGTCGCTAGCGGACGAACACGACGTGACGCAGTTGATTGCGGCATGGCGCGAAGGCGATACCGATGCGCGCGAAGCACTGGTCGAGCGTGTGTACGCCAATGTGCGAGCGATCGCCGCACAGTCCCTGCAGCGCGCGCCCGGCGCCACGCTCGGCACCACCGATCTTGCCCACGAAGCCCTGATCAGGCTGCTCGGTGCGGATGCGAGCTGGGAGGATCGCCGCCACTTCTTCCACGTCGCCGCGCAGGCCACGCGCCAGGTATTGGTCGATGCCGCGCGCCGGCGCCTGTCGGTCAAACGTGGGGCCGGCGCCGAGCATGTCGAACTTGAGCATGCGCTGGATCAACCCATCCCCGAAGCCGACGCGAGCCTGGTACAACTTGATGCGGCGCTGCACGACTTGCAGCACACCGATCCGCGCCGCGCCCAGATCATCGAACTGGTGTATTTCGGCGGACTCGGTCGCGCCGAGGTCGCATCGAGCCTTGCGCTTTCCGAAACAACTGTCGATCGCGACCTTCGCCTGGCGCGCGCGTGGTTGCGCAGCGCACTGGAGAGCTGAAGCCATGGCGTCGCTGGACGACCTGGCTCCGCATTTCGAGCGCCTGCTCGATTTGCCGGTTGGCGCGCGTGCTGCTGCGCTGGCGGCATTGCCGCTCGATGGCGAGGCACGCGAGCATCTGGCGCGCATGCTCGCCGCCGATGCCGGTGCGGATGCGGCCCTGACCCGCCTGATCGCCCATGGCGCTTGCCGTGTAGGTGCGGCGCCGGCGCGCTCGCTTGGGCCGTACCGCCTCTTGCACGAACTCGGCGCCGGTGGCATGGGTACGGTGTTCCTTGCCGAGCGTGCGGATGGCCAATTCACCCGCCAGGTGGCGATCAAACTGCTGCGCGGCTTTCCCACGCGCGAGGCGTCGCGGCGCTTGCGCCAGGAGCGCCAGATCCTGGCCGGGCTTGACCACCCCAACATCGCGCGCCTGCTTGACGGTGGCGAGACCGATGACGGCCAGCCGTGGCTGGCGATGGAATTCGTCGATGGCGAGCAATTGCTTCACCACGTCGCCAGGCACAGGCTTGGCTTGCGTGAACGGCTCGCATTATTCGATGCCATGCTCGATGCCGTTGCGCACGCGCATCGGCATCTGATCGTGCACCGCGACCTTAAGCCCGCCAACGTGCTGGTGACCCACGACGGCATCGTGAAGCTGCTCGATTTCGGCATCGCGCGCCTGCTCGAGGCGGGTGAAGACAGCGCGCCGCGCGAAACCTCCACGCGCGTGTTCAGCCGCGGCTACGCCAGTCCGGAACAGCAGGAGGGCGCTGCGATCACCACCGCCAGCGACATCTACAGCCTCGGCGTGATGCTGCGCGAGATGTTGACCGGCCGACGCGACCAGGACAGCGTGGCGGTGGTCGATCCTGTGCCCATGCATGCGGAACTGGTCGGCATTCTGGCCAAGGCCACGGCGGCCGAACCGTTGCAGCGCTACGCCAGCGCAAGCGAATTTGCCGATGATCTGCATCGGTTCCGTGAGGGTCGGCCGGTGCGCGCGACGCGCTGGACGCGCCGCTACCGCCTGCACAAGTTCGTCGTGCGGCATCGCCTGGCATTCGTCGCGGCGGCAATTGCTGCTGCCGTGCTGGCCGCCTTCGTCTGGCGCATCGGCCACGAACGCAATCGCGCCGTGGCCGCCGAAGCCGCGACACGGCAAGCGCTGCGCGCGGCCAAACGCGATGCGGCAAGCGCGCGCGCGTCGCTGGATTTTCTCGGTGCCGCGCTCGCGGCGGCAGCGCCGGAACATGCGTTGAGCCGGCAGGTCAGTGTGCGCAACCTGCTCGACGCGGCGCGCGCACAACTGGCGCACAACCCGGATCCGGCGGTCACGCAAACCATGCAGCGCCTGCTCGCGCATCTGTATGGCGATCTGGGCGAAGCGGCGATCGCGCTCGATCTCATGCGCTCGGGTCTCGCTGGTGTGGCACCGTCCGACCGCGGCGAAGCGCTGCGTCTTGCCGACGACTATGACCAGTACGCCGAACTGCTCGGTCTTCAGGGTGAAGGCGCCGGCGGATTGGCCGCGGCGCACACGGCGCAGCAATGGCGCGAGCGATTTGCGCCCGACGATGCGGTCGAGCGCGTGCGCAGCCTCGCTGCGCTTGCACTCGCCCAGCACCGCAACGGGGCCGATCCGGATGCGATCACGCTGCTGCGCCAGGCGCTGGCGCTGGCCGACGACATGCCTCAGTTGCCGGTGGAAACATACGCGGACATCACGCAGACGCTCGCCAATCTGCTTGCCACGAACGGCGATGCCGCAGCGTCGGAAGCGGTCGCGGACCGGGGCCTGCGTCGCGTGGACATGTTGCGCCCGCCGCAATCACCCGAGCACGTGAAGCTGCTGCACAGCAAGGCCAATGCGCGCAGCGCGGCGGGCGATCCTGCCGGTGCCGAAAAATACCTGCGCGAGGCGATCGCCTTGCAGGATCGGGTGGTCGCATCCGGCGGTTCGCGCATGATGGTGTTGAACAACGACCTGGCGCTGGTACTCAACGATCTCGGGCGCTACCGCGAGGCGGTGGAACTGTTGCGTGCGTCCGACCGCAACATGGCCGATGCCGGCTTGATCAGCACCGACGACCGCGCTTTGTCGCACTCCAATTACGGCGGGGTACTGGAGAGTGCCGGCGATTACGCGGCCGCGATCGCGGAATTCGATGCGGCCATCCGCATCCTCGATGCCGGCGGCAAGGATGCCGACGACCAGGTGCGCCGTCGCATCGTGCGTGCGCAGGCGCGCACGCTGGGCATTGCCGGGCAGCATGAACGCGCATGGGCGATGTTCACCGATTTGCGCCAACGCTGCGCGCGCATCGAAGGCGAGGATTCGGGCGAATACGCGATGCTGACCTGGCAACTCGCCCAACTGGCGATGCGCATGAAACATCCCGATGCCGGCACGCCCCTGCTCGCCGAGGCCGAGCGCCGTTGGCACGCGCTGGTGCCGGACACGCACCTGATCTTCCTGCATGCGCGGCGGCTGCATGCGGCGCTTGCGCTCCAGCGCGGCGATACCGGCACCGCAGCGTCGGACCTGGAAGCGGCTGTCGCCGGCTTCCAGGAAAATGGCGCGCTGCCGGTCGATCTGGCGATCGCGCGCAGCGAGCTGGCGCAGGTGCGCTGGCGCCAGCAAAGGGTGGAGGATGCGCGCACGCAGCTGCGGCGGGCATTGCCAGCGCTGCGCGAGGCACTGTTGCCCGCCGAGGTCAACCGCGCCGCCGCGGAAACCCTGGCCAAGCGCCTGGGGTTGCCTGCCTGATTGCGCCGCCGGGCTGGGGGTTTTTGACGCCGCGATGCGTATACGGGACAAACCTCCCGAGGAATTCGCATGCGCGCCCGATCCTGTCTCCGCTCCTTTTTCCACGGCATCGTCCTGATGGCGACCTGCGCCGCGCCTGCACACGCCGTGAGCCCGATCGTGATCTGGGTTACCAACAGCAACAATTTCGGGGCAGGCAGCTACACCGCCGCACTGGCGCAGTTGCAGCCGATCGCCA
>JAFEFD010000362.1 GCA_018240765.1 Pseudomonadota bacterium
GACCCGCAACCGCATGTCGTCTTCGCGTTCGGATTGCGGATCACGAACTGTGCACCGTGCAGGTTTTCGGTGTAGTCGACTTCGGCGCCCATGAGGTATTGCAAGCTCAACGGATCGACCACCAGGGTCACGCCATCCTTGACCACGGCCAGATCGTCCTCGGCGCGCTGCTCGTCGAACGTGAATCCGTACTGGAATCCGGAACATCCGCCGCCGGAAATGTACACGCGCAAGTTGAGGTTCGGATTGCTCTCTTCCGCGATCAGCTCGCGCACCTTGTGCGCGGCCGCATCGGTGAAAACGAGCGGCGTCTGGAGCGACTGGTAGTCCGGGGTTTCGTTCATGCGTGCAAGATCGCGCCGCGGCGCGCGGAATTCAAGTGGCAATCGTCTTGTCTTCGGGTTTCGGCAACTGCCGGGGTGGCTCCGCCCGATGCACCATCTTGCCGTTGATCTGCGCACCGGCGGACATTTCCAGCACCTTGTAATACACATTGCCTTCCACGCGTGCGTTGCTCGCCAGTTCCAGGCGCTCGGACGCGGTGACGTCGCCGGTGATCGCGCCGTTGACCACGATATGCGGCGCCTGCACCTGACCGGTGACGTTGGCATGCTCGGAAAGCGTCAACCTGGCCTGCGCGTCGATGCCGCGAATCGCGCCTTCGATCCTGCCGTCCACGTGCAGGTGTCCGGAAAATTCGATGTCGCCTTTGATCGCCGTACCGGAGGCAATCAGGGTCGTGGAGTCGGCCGTTGCGGCCGCGGGTTTGCGGTTACTGCTGAACATCGGGGGCATCCTTATCTGCAAGCGCATCGGCCCAGGCGAAATCCTGGTCGGCGCGGCCCATGTCGCCGCCGGCGTCGGCCTCGACATGGATGCGGTTGGGGGTAAAACCTTCCGGCAGCATCACGGCACCCGCCACCTGCTGGAAATACTTGAACGAAAAAGGCACGCCGGACGCGTCCTGGTTCGGCGCCAGGTCCGTCCATGCCAATGTCGAAAGCTTGCCGGCGGTCACGCCGTCGATGGAAATCTTCACGCGGCCGCTGGCGACTTGGCCGGACTTGAGCGTTTGCGTCAATGTCACGCTGAAGTTGAAGACGCGCGTGGCCGCTCCGGGCAACAAATGGATGCCGTGCACGGCCAGTCCTTCGGGCTTGCTGCGACCGTCGGTGAGCTTGCTGTAGAACGCCAGGTCAGCGCGCAGGCCGGCGATTTCCTCTTGCCGATCGCGCAGGTTCTGCTGCAGGTCGACATTCGCCGCGCGTGCAACTTGTTCGGCGCGTTCGGCAATGGCAACCTTCTGCAGCAAGGCATCATGGTCCTTCTGCGATTGCGCCACGTTCCAGTTTTCGCCGACGCCGACAATCCAGTGCTGCAAGGCGAGCGCACCCGCGAGCGAGGCCAGCCATAGCAACGCGATTCCGAGCGCCTTGCGCCAGCGGCGTGCGGACCGCTGCGTGCGCACCACGAGAATGGGCGGCGGCAAGACCTTGACCATTGGCATCCGGGAGGCGCAGCGGCGGGAACCCGGTGTTATAGCCGCCGCCGAGCGCAGGCGTCAAGCGAATGGGTCACGGAACCGGCGAACGTGCGACAATCGCTGCCTGAAATTCTTCGGGGGAACGCCATGCCGTATCTGTGGATCAAGGCCCTGCACGTGGTCTTCGTCGTGACCTGGTTCGCGGGTCTGTTCTACCTGCCGCGGCTGTTCGTCTACCACGCCGAATCTGCCGACGCGGCCGTGCGCGCGCAATTGAAGATCATGGAACGGCGCCTGCTCGGCATCACCCACATTGGCGGCGCGCTCGCGATCGCGTTCGGCATCGCCACGCTGGCACTGGCGCCGGCATTGCTCAAGCAACCCTGGTTGCACGCGAAACTGACCCTGGTGCTGATCCTCGTTGCCTACCATCTGTATCTGGTTCGGATGAAGAATCAGTTCGCCGCTGACGCCTGTAGCCGTTCGTCGCGCTGGCTGCGTGTGTTCAACGAGGTTCCGGCGCTGCTGCTGATCGCCATCGTCGTGCTGGCGGTGGTCAAGCCGGGCTGACCGGGCAGGGCCTAGCGCCGCCGTTTGGCGCATTTATTGCGCGCCGTCGAAACGGTATAGTGCGGACAAACGGCGAAACCCATGCACAAACAGGACGACACCCAACAGGCGGCGGAGCTGCGGCTGGCCTTTGTTCGCCACCTGCCCA
>JAFEFD010000363.1 GCA_018240765.1 Pseudomonadota bacterium
GCTGCACGGGTTGTGGCCGCAAAATCGCAAGGGCTTCGGGCCCGAGCATTGCGCCACCATCGCCACGCCGGAAGAAGCCACGATCCAGCATGCGCTTGCCTTCATGCCGAGCCGGCGCCTGATCGAGCACGAGTGGGAAACCCACGGCGCCTGCTCAGGCCTGGATCCGCAAGGCTATTTCGACCTGGCCGACCGCGCCTTTGCCAGCATGAAGGTTCCGGCCCCGTTGGCGACGCCGCGCAAACCGCCTTCGATGAACGCCGACGACATCGTACGGGCGTTCGCCACCAGCAATCCGGGCCTGGACGCGAACATGCTCAGCATCGTGTGTCGCGATGGTGGCACCTTGATCGAAGTGCGCGTGTGCCTGAACCGCGATACGCTCGCGCCACAGGCGTGCGGCGGACGCGTGCGCAACACCTGCCGCGCCGGCGCCTTGACGATACCGGCGGCGCGCTGATCCTTGATTGGGACAACCGGGGGAGAACGACGTGAGATACCTGCGTTTTCTGGGCAAAGTCGTTTTGGTCGTGGCGGTACTGGCCATCCTGGGCATGGCCTTCGTCTACTGGCGCAGCAACACGCTGTTGGCCCAACGCATCCAGGTCGACGAACCGGCGCTGGCGATTCCGACCGATGCGACCGCCATCGACCGCGGCGAACACCTGGCGACCACGCGCGGCTGCCGCGAATGCCATGGCAAGGACCTTGGCGGAAGCATTCTCGTCGAATCCTTCCCGGTCGGCCGCATCGCCGGACCGAACCTGACCCGCGGCAAGGGCGGCATCGGCGAACCGGATCCGATCAAACTCGAACGCGCGATCCGTCATGGAATCGGAACGGACGGCCATCTGCTGATCTACATGCCAGCCACCGACTTCGCCGGCCTGAGCAATGCAGACACCGCAGACCTCATGGCCTACATCGCCTCGCGCCCGCCGGTCGACCACAGCGTGCCACCGCCGCTGGCAGGACCATTGATCCGGGTGCTGTTCCTGCTCGGCAAGGCGCCGCTCGCCTATGGCCTGCAAGTCGATCAGCACGCGCCGCATGTCGCCGCCGTGCAAGTCGCGGCGACCGCCGAATACGGCCGCTACCTCGCGCAGGGTTGCACCGGTTGCCATCGTTCCGATTTCACCGGCGGCCATGTACCCGGCACGCCGCCATCGTTCGCGGATGCGGCCAACATCACCACCGATCCGGTGCGCGGGATCGGCCGCTGGAGCAAGGCCGACTTCTACAACGTCGTACGCCACGGCAAAAAACCCGATGGGAAAGACGTCGATGCGTTCATGCCGTGGCGCGCGCTGCGCACCATGAGCGACACCGAGCTCGACGCGCTCTGGGCTTACCTGCGCACCGTGCCCGGCAAGGGCTGATCAGCAGCACGAAGCGTCGCGGTGCGAGTGCTTGTCGCTCGCCGCGACGCCTGCGGTGAGACCTTGTTGCTGCGCACGATGATGATCGGCGACGACCTGCGCCACGCACATGCTCACGCGCTTGCCGGTGGGAATGTGCAGGAACTCGTTCGGGCCGTGCGCATTCGAGTGCGGACCAAGCACGCCGGTGATGAGGAACTGTGCGCCAGGGAATTTCTCGCCGAGCATGCCCATGAACGGGATGCTGCCGCCTTCGCCGTTGTAGGCCGGCGGTGGGCCGAAGAATTCACGCGAGGCCGCGTCGACCGATGCTTCCAGCCACGGCGCCAGCGCAGGCGCATTCCAGCCGGATGAAGCCTTTTCCAGCGCGAATTCGACGCTGCAGCCATACGGCGGATCGGCTTCGAGCAGGCGCTTGACCTGCTTGCCGGCCTTGTCGCCGTCAAGCGTCGGCGGCAGGCGCAGCGACAGCTTGACCGCGGTGAACGGGCGCAGCACGTTGCCGGCCGATTCCAGCGGCGGCAGGCCGGCAACGCCGGTCACGGACAGCGCCGGACGCCAGGTGCGGTTGAGCACGAGTTCGACCGGATCGGCTTCGACCGGGCGCATGCCCTCCACGAATGGAAACTTGGAATAGACATCCTTGCCCAGCACCTGCGCCGTGCGCCGCGCCTGTTCGATGCGTTGCGAGGGAATCTCGACGTACAGATCCTTCGGCACGATCTTGCCGGTGGCGGCGTCTTCCAGCCGCGACAGCAGATTGCGCAGGATGCGGAAACTCGACGCCACGATGCCGGAGGCGTCGCCCGAATGCACGCCCTCTTCAAGCACCTTGACCGAGAGGTTGCCGCCGGACAGTCCGCGTAACGATGTCGTCAGCCACAACTGATCGTAATTGCCGCAGCCCGAGTCCAGACACACGACCAGCGATGGCTTGCCGATACGCGCGGCCAGATGATCCACGTAGAACGGCAGGTCGTAGCTGCCGGACTCTTCGCAAGCCTCGATCAATACGACGCAACGCGCGTGCGGCACGCCGGCTTCCTGCAGGGCGCGAATCGCGGCGAGCGAGCCAAAGATTGCGTAGCCGTCATCGGCGCCGCCGCGTCCATACAGCCGATCGCCTTCGATGACCGGAATCCACGGGCCAAGGTGCGCGGCCCAGCCGGTCATCTCCGGCTGCTTGTCCAGGTGACCGTAAAGCAGCACGCAGTCGTCGCCAACCGCTGCGCCGCCGAACGCGGGAATGTCGATGAAGACCAGGGGTGTGCGATTCGGCAAGCGCACCACGTCCAGATGCATGCCGGCGATCGGCTGCGACTTGGCCCACGTCGACAGCTGCGCTACCGCCTTGTCCATGTAGCCATGCTCGAACCATTGCGCATCGAACATCGGCGACTTGTTCGGAATGCGGATGTACTCCACAAGCTGCGGCACGATCTGCTCGTCCCACAAAGCGGAAACGGAATTGCGGATTTTTGCGGAGTCCATGCGAAACCTCGAACTGGCGAACGCGCAAGTTTACCTGCCGCGGCGACCTGACGCATCTTGGTAAGATGCGCACCTGGTTACGTGCCCGCAAACAGCCACCATGATCCTTCCCCGCTATCACATCGCCGCTTCGCGCATACCCGGCGCGGGCAAGGGCCTGTTCCTCGACGAGGCCGTCGCCGCCGGCAGTTTGGTCACCGCACCGGACGACATCCGAAAAGTATACAAATGGACTGACATCGAGGCGCTGCCGGACGCCGCGCAACTGCTGCCCGCCACCGTGCGTTGGTTCGAGGATCGCTATACGGTCTCGCCGGAATGGCCGGACGAGTGCTACATCAATCATGCCTTCGAACCGAACGGCCTGTGGCACCTGGGTTTCGTGTTCGCGCTTGCCGATCTTTGCGCGGGTGCGGAAATCACCGTGGATTACCGCCACCTGCTTGCGCCGGGGCAGCGCGAGGACTTCGACGATGCCGTCACCGGCCGCGCGATCATTGGTTACGACTGGCGCGAAAGCCTGCGCGCGACGACCGCGCAACTGCACGCGCTGATGAGCGCCGCCTGATGCGCACGCGCGTGCTGCGCCATGCCGACTACCGGCGCATGCGCTGGAAGAATGGCGGTGGCTGGACGACTGAACTCACGGCGTTTCCGGCAGATGCGCAAGACTTCGACTGGCGCGTGAGCATCGCCGAGATCGGAAGCGACGGCGCGTTCTCGCCGTTTCCCGGCTGCGATCGGCACATCGCCCTGCTCGAAGGCATCGGCATGGAGTTGGGTTTTGCCGGCGGCGAAACGGTTCGCCTCGACCAACGCCTGCGCTTCGTGCCGTTTGCCGGCGAAGCGGAAGCCTACGGCAAGCTGATTTCCGGGCCGGTGCGCGATTTCAACGTGATCACGCGCCGTGACGCCTGCCACGCGGAAGTCCTGCACCGGCCGCTGGTCGGGCCGATGGTATTCCTGCCCGATGCCGCGACCTGGTTCGTCTTTCTGGCGTCGGGATCGGCCGTGGTCAGATCCGGCAGCATCGCGCAAACCATCGAATCCGGTGAATCCGTACTCCTGTCGCCGGATCCCGCCGGCGATCGCGTGCTGGTTGACGGCGGCGGTGAAGTGATCATCGCCAGGTTCGTTGCGCCCGCGGATCACGGCGGCGAGCGATAACGCCCGCTGCGCGCCATGTGCACGAGGATCGCGACAACCGACGCGAGTCCGACGCTCCAGTGCGTGATCGAGACCCAGCTGCGCAAACTGTCACCCGGTGCGTAATAGAGCAGATAGCCGGTGACGATCAGCGCAGCGCCTGTCCACAGCAACCCATTGCCGCTGCGTCGACGCGTGCCACTGCGCTGCCACGGCGTCACATGCCCGCGCCAAAGCCAGCCGCCAGCCCACAGCGCCGCGAATGCGGCGGCGCCATGCACGACCATCAGCCAATGCTCGGCGGGATTGGGCAAATCGCCGAACGGCCCGCGTTGCGGAAAATAGAAGTGCAGCACCAGCCAGACTGCTCCGCTCAGCCACAACAGGCCAAGCGCGCCGTAGATCGCAGCCTTCTGCCGTCGCGTGAGATACCGGCGCGAATTCGGATCGTGGCGGATCGCGGGTTTCATGCGGCCAGGCTGAGCGGCCTCCAACCGCAGCGCGCGTCGTGCATCCACGCCTGCGCGCCAAATGCAGCGAGTAAACCGGATGGCGCCGAATTCGCCAGCACGACCTTGGTCAGTGCGTCGGCGACAAGACAGCGTTCGGCGGCCACGCTCAC
>JAFEFD010000364.1 GCA_018240765.1 Pseudomonadota bacterium
ATCGGCGGCGTGGCCTACGACAGTGCGGAAAATGTTTACGTCACCTCCTACACGCTGAACCAGGTTTTCAAGTTCGACAAATTCGGCAAGCTGCTCCTGTCCTGGGGAAGCGCGGGAACGGGCAACGGCCAGTTCAACTTTCCTTACGGAATCACCGTCGACGACAGCGACAACGTCTACGTTGCCGACAACGGCAATGATCGCATCCAGAAGTTCTCGGCCTACGGCGCCTACCAGACGCAATGGGGAACCGCAGGCAGCGGGAATGGGCAGTTCAATGGACCCGGCTCCATCGCCACCGACGGCAGTTGGATTTATGTCAGCGACGAAAGCAACAATCGCGTGCAGAAATTCAGTTTCACCGGGACCTACGTGCGCCAGTGGGGTGGTGCCGGCAGCGGCAATGGCCAGATGCAGAATCCCGCCGGCATAGCGGTCGACCGCAAGCGCAATCAAGTCTATGTGGCCGAATACGGCAACAACCGCGTGCAGCAATTTTCCGTCTTCGGCGATTTCATCAAGGTGTTCGCGGACTCGACCAGCGGCAGTGGGCAATTGTCGAATCCCGTGGGATTGGCGATCAACCAGTACGGCAACGTGTACGTGGCCGATCGCGGCAACAACCGCGTAGTGCAGTTCAACGATAATGGAACCTATCTGGCCAATTTTCCTTCGGCCAACGCCAGTGCTATCGGTGAGAATCCGCGCAACGCACAGATGCACGTCGGAACGCCGGGCGGAATCGTAACGCAATACGGTTCGGTCAATGGCAAGTTCGACCACGTGGGCGTCTACCGGCCCTCGAACCAGACGTTCTATCTGCGCAACAGCCTGAGCGCAGGCGCAGCAGATATCACCGCCGCCGTCACTGGCGCCAGCAGCACGGATATCCCCATCGTCGGCGACTGGAATGGCGATGGCATCGATACGGCCGGACTGTATCGGCCATCCACGGCGACGTTCTACCTGTGGGATCGGTGGACCAGTCTGGACGTGGCCAAACCCGATTACAGTTTCGCCTTCGGTCCGGCTAACAATCTGCCCGAAGCCGGCGACTGGGATGGAGACGGTCGTGACGGGGTGGGCATTTTCCAACCTTCCATTGGCGCGCATTTGCTCAAGCACGATCTGATCGCCGGATCCGGCGACTATTCCCTGGTTTTCGGCAGTCCTGCCGATAAACCCGTTGCCGGGGATTGGAACTCGGACGGCGCCGCCAGTGTTGGCGTGTACCGTCCAGCGGATGGCCGCTTCCATGCCGCCAATCGCAACGTCAGCGCCGTCGTGCCGGAAGAACTGAGCTACGGGATGGGCAACGCCACGGACTTGCCTGTCGTGGGCGACTGGACGTCCAGCGGATATGCGAAATTTGGCGTGTTCAGGCCATCCTCGGCCACGTTCATCATCGATCAGCGCGATCGTGCGCCTGATTCCATGTTCGGCAACGGCTTCGAGGCACCGCTGACGTTCGCGTTCGGCACGAGCGGCGATTTGCCGGTGGCGGGGATCTGGGGCTACCCGGTGGAATAGGCTGGCAGGGGGGGACTGCTGATCAGGTCGGGCTTTCCGGTAAAATGGCCGGATGCCCGACAAGATCGTACCGGTGCTCACCATCGATGGTCCTTCCGGTTCCGGCAAGGGCACGATCAGCCGTGCCGTCGCCGAAGCGCTGGGCTGGCACCTGCTGGATTCCGGCGCGCTATACCGCGCGGTCGGCTTCGCCGCCGGCATGGAGGGCCTGGATTTGTCGGACGCCGAAGCGGTTACGCGCTGCGCACAGACCACCAAGATTTCCTTCCGCGATCCCAAGGACGGCAGCGAGACGCGGGTGATCGTGAACGGCATGGACGCCACCGGTGAAATCCGCACCGAAACCTGCGGCGCAGCGGCTTCCGCCATCGCCGCGATTCCCAGCGTCCGTGCTGCCTTGTTCGACAAGCAGCGGTCCTTCCGCAAGGCGCCAGGCCTGGTTGCGGACGGCCGCGACATGGGCACGGTGATCTTTCCGGATGCCGGTACCAAGGTTTTCCTTACCGCGAGCGCCGAAGAACGCGCGAAACGGCGTTATAAGCAGTTGAAAGAAAAGGGATTGGGCGTTACACTTGCCGCCCTTTTGCGCGAGATTCAGGCGCGCGACGTGCGTGATGCGGGGCGTGCCGTCGCACCGCTCAAGCCGGCTG
>JAFEFD010000365.1 GCA_018240765.1 Pseudomonadota bacterium
GACATGCAGGCCGCGCGGACGCAGGATGGTAGTAGGCGACTGTGCCATGGACTACGCTCTCCAAAGTTGTGTGATGAGGTGCAAGGCCGGGCATCCTGCCGCGGTTTGTTCGCCAACGGTCGCGGTCACGCCGCGCCACGATTGGCGCGCCGGCATAAATCCCTGCCGGCGCAGCAGAACTTTTACTTCGAATACAACTCGACGATCAGGCTTTCGTTGATGTCGCTGGGCAGATCCGAGCGCTCCGGCAACGCTTTCAGCGTGCCAACGAACTTTTTCGCGTCGACTTCGATCCAGTTCGGCGCCAGATCCATCTGTTGCGAAAGGTTCAGCGCTTCAGTGACGCGCAACTGGCCACGCGACTTCTCGGCGATGACGATCTGGTCACCGGCCTTGACCTGGTACGACGGCAAGTTGACCTTCTTGCCGTTGACCTCGATCGCCTTGTGCGAAACCAGCTGGCGCGCCTGCGCACGCGTGACCGCGAAGCCCATGCGATAGACGATGTTGTCCAGGCGCGCTTCGAGCATGCGCAACAGGTTCTCGCCGGTGTTGCCCTTCAGGCGCGACGCCTTGACGTAATAATTGCCGAACTGGCGTTCGAGCAGACCGTAGATGCGCTTGACCTTCTGCTTCTCGCGCAACTGCACGGCGTAATCGGACAAGCGTCCTTTCTTGCCGGCGGCGGCGCCATGCTGGCCAGGTTTCTGCAGCTTCTCGAATTTCTTGCACTTGGATTCGATCGCGCGCGCCGGGCTCTTGAGGGACAGGTCGGCGCCTTCGCGGCAGGACAGCTTGAGTTTGGGACCGATATAACGTGCCATGGTTAGACCCTACGACGCTTCGGCGGACGGCAGCCATTGTGCGGAATCGGCGTGACGTCGATGATGTTGGTGACCTTGATGCCCAGCGCGTTCAGCGAACGCACGGCCGATTCACGGCCCGGACCCGGACCCTTGATGCGAACTTCCACTGTCTTGACGCCGTACTCGGCGGCCACGCGCCCGGCCTTCTCGGCCGCAACCTGGGCCGCGAACGGGGTCGACTTGCGCGAACCGCGGAAGCCCGCGCCGCCTGCAGTCGCCCATGACAGCGCGTTGCCCTGGCGATCGGTGATCGTCACGACGGTGTTGTTGAACGAAGCCTGCACGTGCACGACGCCATCCGTGACGACGCGCTTGGCTTTCTTCTTGGTCTTTACGGCAGCGACCGGTTTATTCATGAGCTCGGATTTCCGAAAGTGTGGAGCTTAGGTGATCTGCCGGGATGCGCCTCGCGTCCCGGCAACAAATAAATACGTCAGTTCTTCTTGATCGCGCGGCGCGGGCCCTTGCGGGTGCGCGCGTTCGTGCGCGTGCGCTGGCCGCGCACTGGCAGGCCGCGGCGATGGCGCAGTCCGCGATAGGTGCCAAGGTCGATCAGGCGCTTGATCGCCATGCCGTTCTCGCGGCGCAAGTCGCCCTCGACCGTGTACTTGGCGACTTCCGTGCGCAGCTTTTCGATCTGGCCTTCGGTCAGCTCCTTGATCTTGGTCGCGGGATCAACTCCCGCCGCCACGCACACGTGCCTGGATCGAGCACGCCCGATGCCGAAAATGCTCTGCAAGCCGATCACGACATGCTTCTGCACCGGCAAATTGACACCCGCAATACGCGCCATCTTCTTGTCTCCGAAAGCGGCTTCCGCGCAAAAATGCGCAGTGAACCGTGAATTATAACCTTATTTGCAACGTTATCAAAGCGTCCAGCAGTCCCGACGGCCTCAGCGACCGCCACCTCGGCCATACCCCTTGAGGTTGGCCTTCTTGAGCAGGCTTTCGTACTGATGCGACACCAGGTGCGCCTGAACCTGGGCAGTGAAATCCATGACCACGACGACCACGATCAGCAACGAGGTGCCGCCGAAATAGAACGGGACATGCCAGTTCTGCTGCAACAGGGTCGGAATCAGGCACACCGCGACGAGGTAGATCGCGCCAGCGCCAGTCAGCCGGGTCAACACGCCGTCGATGTACTCGGCGGTGGCGCGGCCCGGGCGGATGCCTGGTACCAGGGCGCCGGACTTCTTCAGATTGTCCGCCGTCTCGTTCGAGTTGAACACCAATGCGGTATAGAAGAACGCGAAGATGATGATCATCGCGCCGTACAGGATTTCATACAGCGGC
>JAFEFD010000366.1 GCA_018240765.1 Pseudomonadota bacterium
CGTGGCCGAATCGCTGGCGCGGGCGATGCCGAAGTCGGTCAACGCGGCGCTGCCGTCCTCGCGCAGCAGGATGTTGTCGGGCTTGACGTCGCGATGGACGAAACCCTTGGCGTGCGCGTAGTTCAACGCGGTGGCGATCTCGCGCGTCACGCGCAGGGCGAAGCCGACCGAACGCGGCGTGCCATCCTTGGCCAGCACCGGGCCGCCACCAAGGTATTCCATCGCGATGTAGTGGTATTCGCCGGTGCGACCGACGTCATGCACGCCAACCACGTTGCGATGGTGCAGCTTGGCCGCAATGCGCGCCTCGCGCAGGAAGCGCTCGCCAAAATCCGGGTCCGCGAGCAGGCTCGGCGACATCACCTTGAGCGCGACCTCGCGCTGCACCGATTCCTGCATCGCCAGGTACACCGTGGCCATGCCGCCGCGGCCGAGCTGGCGCAGGATTTTGTAGCCTGGGATTTCGATCACGGGGGCCGTTTCGCTACACGGAAAACCGGCGCAAAGCATAACATGGGCCCTGCACAATCCCCCGAAAAACAAGGAATTGGCAGCCCTCTACCCGAGCTTATTCGAAACCATTTCCGAATATCTCGTCGTCGATGACTTGGCGTTCGTAGGCGCCGATATCGGGCATGCCGATCGGCACTTCACGGGCGAAGCCGGCGCCGCGCTGATCGGTCGCGAACGCCTTGCTGTTCTTGCCGGTGTCGATCGCCGGACTTGCCTGCAGCACCGCCTGTGTGCGCGTGAACCCGCCGTGATAACCGAGCGGTGCCAGCAGCGGATCGCTCGCCGACACGACGACGCCCGGTGGAAAAGACGTGATGGCCATGACCAGGTTGTTCGATCCGCTCAGGGTCTTGCCGCTGGCCAGCGCGATGTCGGCATTGGCTCCGCTATCGTTGCGGTTGCGCGCAACGATGGTGCTGACCATCGCCACATTCGCCGCGGACTGGATGCCGCCGCCGTAGCTTTGCTGCGCGCTGTTGAAAGCGATGGTGCTGTTGGAGATCGTCGCCGGCGACCGCGTGTTGATGCCGCCGCCCCGGCTGGAAGTGTTGCCGGAGATCGTGCTCTGGTCGACTTGCAGCTGCGCCGTCGTACTGGAAGCGAAAACTCCACCGCCATAGGCGGCAAGGTTCGAATCCAGCGTACAGCGCGTCAACGTGATGTTGCCACCTGCGGAAATTCCGCCGCCGTGCCCAAAGGCAGAATTGCCGCTGAGCGTGCTGTCGGTGCAGGAAAAGTCATGGCTCGAATACACGCCACCGCCGTAAAGCAGCAGCGACAGGGTACCGCTCTTGACCGTGTTGCCAGACACCACGCTGCCATTCGTCATGGTCACGGAATCCGCGAAGATGCCTCCGCCGGCGGCCGTTCCCAGATACTTGCCGCTGCCGCCGGGCGTATACGCAAAGCAGTCGGTGACCGTGGCTCCGTCCAGGCGTACCTCGCCGGATGCCATGATGCAGCCGCCGACATGATTGGAGAGATAGCCGCCACCGGAAATCGTCAGCGAGGTGATTTTCAGGTAGGCGTTCGGCAGGTCCGTGCTGGTGCTGTTGAGGACTCGATTCTTGCCACCGGCCGTGATCGTGAGCGTGGCGCTGGATGGCCCGA
>JAFEFD010000367.1 GCA_018240765.1 Pseudomonadota bacterium
AAGCGTGGCGTTATGTAGTGCAGAAATTTCCACGCTCCAATTTTCCGCCGCGACTGGATCGTGCGCCGTTTCCCAAACATCGCCGGTAGTCCGCGCATGGCATCGCGATAGAGTCGCCAGACAACTCGGCACTTGCCGCCAAGACCGTGTCGTAGCGCAATCGCAATGTGCATCAACACGATCGGTGGACTGCACAGGAGCAGAACCGGCCACGGTACGCACTTGACCAGCATCCAGATCGAGTTGCGGATGCCGTGATACAGCACGAAATCGTTGAATCCACCGCCGCTGCTCACTTGTCCTTCGTGCTGTGCGACGACGCCATCGTAATACGCTGGCCGGTAGCCCAGCAGCAACGCGCGTGCGGCGACATCCGTATCTTCTGCGTAGCAAAAAAAATCGGGATCGAACATGTGTCCGTGTTCGGCTTGCAGGGCTTCGAGCAATTCGCGCAGGTAGACCGCACAACCGCCGGTCGGACCAAAATAGCGGTCGCGCACCGTCATGCGATTGGATGCCAGACACGATGCATAGAACGCGATGCCGAGGGAATCGATGGCGCCGGATGGTTTCGTGACCCTGCCGCCGGCCAGCCCTGCTGGTTCGGCATTGGCGAACAGTTCGAGCAGCGACGACGCACCGCCGGGCATCAACTGCGCGTCGCTGTTCAAGAGCAGCACTGCATCGCAAGCATCCCGTTCAAGCGCTGCACGGATGCCTATGTTGCAGCCCTGCGCGAATCCGCAATTTGTCGCCAAGGGAATGAATTCCACCTCGGTAGCGGTGGCCAGGTAGGCGGAAAGCGCGTTCTTCTCATCCGAAATCGAGCCGTTGTCGACGACGATGATGTGCGCCACTGATGAGGCCGCAAGCAGGCTCTGCACGCAATCTTGCGTATGCCTTGCCGTGTTGAAATTGACAACTACTGCTGTGAGTTGCACGGCATGCTCACTGAATCCCATTTAGCAGTATCGCGCATCAACCCGGATACTGGCCGCCGAGCACGTCACGCAGATCGACGTCCCAGGCCAGTCCTGTTTCACCGGTTTTTTCGGCGATCACAGACGACACGGCGCAACCGCGCGACTCATGCAAGTTAACCCCGGGGTGCCAGCGTTTCGCGACAAACATCAGTGGCTCGGCCATGCCGCTGTCGATGATGCGAAAGCCGGTCCTTGCATTGAACAGCGCCGGCCAGGCATCGGACGAGATACGCCAGAAGTCCCAGGGCTCGTCATGCAACGGAAAAGTCTGGTGGGTCTGGATGAACACGAGGGCGCCAGTCTTGAGTACCCGATTCAACTCGATCACGACCTTCCACGGCATCATCAGGTGTTCGAAGACCGAGAGCGACATCGCTGCATCAAAGGAGCTTGGTGGTAGCAGGCGGGACAACTCGTGCGCATCCCCAACCACGTCGACGTTCGGTCCGGGCACGATGTCCATGCCGACATAGCCCCAGGCTGGTGGCGCCAACCCGCGCCGTATCACGCCCGAACGGGCACGGGATCCAATCTCGAGCATCCTGCCCTGCGGTATCGCACGGATGCGTGCGGCGAATTCCGGGAACAGGCGGTGGCCGCGATCGGCAAGAATCTCGGCGGTTCCCGGTGCCTCAAAGCGCACGTGAGAGCCGTCCGCGAGCCCCACGACGAGGGTCGGATCGGAAAACTCGAATGCATCCATCCCCGTTTCTATCGTGAAGCCGAAGTGAGTCACGCCATTCTCGGTGTCCTTCGCATCTATTGGCTGTGTGCAGACGGTGCGCCCCTTGACTTCGAACACGATCGAGCGCAATGCCTGTGCGCAATCGACCTGACCGCGGATGACGACATGGCCGGCGAAATACGAAAGCTGGTCTATCGAAAGCCTCGGCGCGTCGTCAGCGGACATTTTTGAAGCATTCTTCTCCTTCCGCATGGCACGATCAGGAATTGGATGCGCGTCAGCGACCCGATTCGGAGGCGGCATACCAACTTCGGATTGTGATTTGGGTGCAGCGCGGGCGCCGCCCCGCCATGTCGTGGCGTCCACGATCGCATTCTTGAAGGCCCGCCCCGAATAAGTGCCCACGGCCTGATCGTGCGCGGTTTGCCACATGCCGTCACCGCGTTCGATGCTGGCGATCGCTTCGTCCAGAGCAGCACCCCATTCGATGCTGGACGATAGCCAGCCGTTGACGCAATGCTGGATCGCCGCCGCATAGGTCGAGGTGGGGCTGGCGATCGTCAACGTACCGACCGCTGCCGCCTCGAAATATTTCAGTTCGGACTTGCAGTTGGTGAACACGTTGTCCACCAGCGGCACGATATTGAGTTCGACCAGCGATATTATCCGTTGCAGATTGACGAAATCATGGAATGGATACACTTCGACGCGGTTGCCGAAGCGTTCGAGTTCGCCAGGAATCGACATGTAGCCAACGATCAGCACACGCACCTGTGACTGCCG
>JAFEFD010000368.1 GCA_018240765.1 Pseudomonadota bacterium
GCCGGGCAGCTTCATCCGCGTGCGCCAGGGCGACACGGTCGAGTTCCACCTGAAGAACCATCCGAACAGCAAGATGCCGCACAACATCGACCTGCACGGCGTGACCGGGCCGGGCGGAGGCGCGGCATCGAGCTTCACTGCACCGGGACATCAGTCGCAGTTCACGTTCAAGGCGTTGAACCAGGGCCTGTACGTCTACCACTGCGCCACCGCGCCGGTGGGCATGCATATCGCCAATGGCATGTACGGATTGATCCTGATCGAACCGCCCGAGGGCCTTGCGCCCGTGGATCACGAGTACTACGTCATGCAAGGCGATTTCTACACCACCGGCAAGTACCGCGAAAAAGGCCATCAGCCGTTCGACATGGAACGCGCCATCGACGAGAAGCCGACCTATGTATTGTTCAACGGCGCCGAGGGTGCGCTCACCGGCGACAAGGCGATCACCGCAAAGACCGGCGAAACCGTGCGCCTGTTCGTCGGCAATGGCGGCCCGAACCTGGTGTCGAGCTTCCACGTGATCGGCGAGATCTTCGACACCGTGCGTCCGGAAGGCGGCACCGTCGAGCAGCACAACGTGCAAACCACGCTGATCCCCGCCGGCGGCGCGTCGATGGTGGAGTTCCACACCGAAGTACCGGGCAGCTACGTGCTGGTCGATCACTCGATCTTCCGCGCGTTCAACAAGGGCGCGTTGGCGATCCTGAAAGTGGACGGGCCGGAGAACAAGACCGTGTACTCGGGCAAGGAAGTCGATTCGGTGTACCTGGGCGACCGTGCCGAACCGAACCTGGCCGCGGTGACCCAGGCGACGAAGGCGGCGGCGGCCGGCAAGCTGACGCGCGAGGAACAGATCAAGGCTGGCCAGCAATTGTTTACCGGCACCTGTTCGGTCTGCCATCAGGCCAATGGCGAAGGCTTGCCCGGCGTGTTTCCACCGCTCGCCAAGTCGAGCCTGATTGCCGCCGATCCGAAACAGACCGTGCGCATCGTGCTGCATGGCTTGTCCGGCCCGGTCAAGGTCAACGGCAAGGACTACAACTCGGTGATGCCGCCGATGACCCAGCTCAACGACGACGAAGTCGCGAACATCCTCACCTTCGTGCTCAACAGCTGGGGCAATCCGGGCGGGCGCATCGAGGCTGCGGAAGTGGCCAAGGTCCGCACCGAACCAGCCCAGACGGCCAAGGCGGAACATTGATGCCGTTCTTGCGCACCACGTTTGCATGCGCCATCGTGCTCGCCGCCGGTGCATCGGCGGCGGCCGAGTACGCGTCGCTGCCGGGCGGACGCTTCGCCAGCGTGTTGCCGGCGGATGTCAAGGGTGCGGACACGATCGTCGCGCCGTTCGCGCTACGCCGCGAACCGGTCACGAACGCGGAATTCCTCGCCTTCGTGAAAACGCATCCACAGTGGCAGCGCGGAAACGTCGCCCCGATTTTCGCCGAAACGCGCTACCTCGCGAACTGGCAAGCCGCGACGGCGCTCGGCGCCGACGCGCAGCCCGATCAACCGGTGACGCAGGTGAGCTGGTTCGCCGCGCAGGCCTTCTGCGCGAGTGAAAACGCGCGCCTGCCGAGCTGGAACGAATGGGAATTCGCCGCCGCAGCGGACGCCACGCGTGCCGACGCGCGCAGCGATCCGGCCTGGCGCGAGCGCATCCTCAACTGGTATTCGCGGCCCTCGAATGCAGCCGTAGCGCGCGTGAGCGGCGATGCGAATTTCTACGGCGTGCGCGACCTGCACGGCCTGGTCTGGGAATGGGTGGACGACTTCGGCGCCCTGCTCGTGGCCAGTGACAGCCGCGACCAGAACGATCCGGACCGGCTCAAGTTCTGCGGCGCCGGTGCGCTCAACCTGCGCGACCGCGACAACTACGCCGTGCTGATGCGCGTGGCCATGCTGTCCGCGCTCAAGGCCGCCGATACCACGGTGAACCTCGGTTTTCGCTGCGCGCGCAGCACGACTTCAGGAACCACGCCATGAATTTCATTCGTCTGCTCGCGATCACCCTCGTCTTCGCCTGCATCGTGCCGGCGCACGCTGCCGAAC
>JAFEFD010000369.1 GCA_018240765.1 Pseudomonadota bacterium
CGCACTGTAGGTGCGCTCGATCAGCGGTTCGCCCTGATCCTGGTCGACGCGGATTTCCAGCGCCACCACCGCCACGAAGCCGCCGTCGCGCGGCACGCGTTCGAAGCGCACGATGCGCCCGTGCACGCGCAACGCCGGCGTGCTCGCGGGCAGGCGGTCGGTGACCAGCGGCGAGATGCCCGACACGCGCAGCATTTCGGTCAGTCGATTCTGCAGCGCACGCGAGGGCGGATCGCTCCACAATTGATAGTGATACGCGCGCAGCGCATCGGCCTGCGGTGCGGTCGCGTAGATCAAGGCCTGCTCGGAATAGATGCCCTCGCCGCGGAAGGTCTCCACTTCGATCGGCAGCGTCGACAGCGGCGCATCCGAATGCGGCAATGCAACCGGCGGCGGCAATCGGAAATAGGTCACGTCCGGCACCGGCGGCACCGAACACGCGGCCAGCGCGGCGAAGGCCAGTGCGAGAAGAAACGTTCTCATTGCTCGTCCTCAACCTTGTCGGATTTCGGGGAGATCAGCAAGCGATTGGGATTCTTGCGCACCTCGCGGCTGAACTCGTCGAAATTGCGGCTGGCCGCTTCCAGATGCTGGCTGATCGAATCCATGCGTCCGGACAGCGCTTCGAGCACGGCGCGCAGGTCGGTCACCGAATCGCGGATGCCGGGCCGGTTCTCGCGCGCAACGGCGCTCATCTGGCCGATCGCGTCGTCGAGTTTTTGCTGTGTTTCGCGCAACTGTTGCGTGATCTGTTGCGTGTTCGCCAGGATTCCCGCAATCGCCGCGCGGTTGTCCGGCTTGAGCATGTCGTCGATCGAATCGGAAACGCGGTTGAGCCGGGTCAGCAAGCGTTGTGACTGGGCAACGATGTCCGGCGCGCCCTTGTCGATCGCGCCGGTGATCGAATCCACGCGTTTGGTCAGGGTCTGCACCAACGGCGTGATCTGGTTCCGGGTCAGCCCGCTGATCTGGCCGGCGAGTTCGTTCATCGCGCTGAAGATGTCGGCGTTTTCCGCGCTGGCGAGTTCCGCGCCGGGGGCGGCAATCGCGCGATCCTTGCCTTCGCTGATGCCGACGGCGACATCGGCAAGCAGTCCGGTGGCGGTCAGGTGCGCGACCGAATCCTTCGGGATCGGCCAGTCGCGGCGCACGTCGAGTTCGACCTTGTAGCGCGTTCCTTGCGCATCGCGCTCGGGCGCGATCGCTCCGACCTGGCCAATACGATAACCCTGATAGAACACCGGCGCGCCGTAGCGCAATCCGGTAACGTTGCGGTAATGCGTGAAGTAGGCCGTCGTCGCGCCGCCGCGGCCGGTGATCATCGCCAGCGCCGCCAGCAACAGCACTCCGGCAGCCAGCACCGCTGCGCCGACGAGCACGTAATTGATGCCGTCTCTTTTCATTTTGAAATGCTCATGCGGCTTCTTCCGTCAGACGTTTCAGGTAGGCGTCCGCGTCGACCTGGATTTCGCGCGGGCGCCGGTTGAGCAGGTCCTGGATGCGCTCGTTGTCGCAATGGCGCACCGCATCCGCCGTCCCGGTCATCAGGATATCGCCCTGATCCAGCACGGTAATGGTATCGGCGATCTTGAACGCGCTTTCCAGCTCGTGGGTGACAACCACGATCGTCATGCGCAACGCGTCGCGCAGGCGCAGGATCAGTTCGTCGAGTTCGGCCGAAACGACCGGGTCCAGGCCCGCCGAAGGTTCGTCGAAGAACAGCAGCTTGGGATCCATCGCGATCGCGCGCGCCAGCGCCGTGCGCTTGATCATGCCGCCAGACAGTTGCGCGGGCATCAGGTCCTGGAAGCCGCCGAGGTTGACGACTTCGAGCTTCAGGCGCGACATGATGCGGATCGTCGCCTCGTCCAGGTTCGTGTGTTCACGCAGCGGCAGCGCCACGTTGTCGCCGACCGACAGCGAGGTCAGCAGCGCGCCGCCCTGGAACGACACGCCGATCTGGCGGCGCACGTCGAGCATCTGGCGTTCGCTGGCGCGGGCGATGTCGACGCCGAGCAGCCGCACGGTGCCACTGCGCGGCTTGTGCAGGCCGAGCAGGTGCCGCAGCAACGTACTCTTGCCGGAGCCCGAGCCGCCCATGATCACGCGGATTTCGCCGGCGTTCACCGCAAAATCCACGCCATTGAGAATGCGCCGCCGCCCGTACCAGGCTTCGAGCTTTTCCACTTCGATCAGCGGCGCGGTCACGTTCATCGATTCAGGAAATACGAAAAGATCATGTCGACCACGATGATCCAGCAGATCGACAGCACCACCGCGCGCGTGGTCGCGCGGCCCACGCCCTCGGCGCCGCCGGCCACGGAAAATCCCGTGCTCACGCCGATCAGGGTGATCAGCACGGCGAACACCGCGGACTTGGCGATGCCCTGCCAGACGTCACCCGGCTCGAGCAGGGCTAGCGTCTGCATCACGTAGGCCGACGGCGTGATGTTGAGCGCGGGCGAGGAATACAGCGCCGCGCCGCCGATCGCGACCGCATCGGCGAAGATCGTCAGCGCCGGCAACATGACCAG
>JAFEFD010000036.1 GCA_018240765.1 Pseudomonadota bacterium
CGCTAGGAGTCTGTCCGAGAATCTGATTTTGAGGTGAGTTTGGAGTGAGGATTGCCGGTCAAGCAAGCCTCACGAGCTTGTTGAGGTTGTGGGCGGTGCAGATGAGAGCCCATTCATGCCTCACTTTATCGATGCCTCGCAGCAGGAACTGCCTGAAGCCTCTTGCCTGCTTGATCTGTCCGAACACCGGCTCGACGATCTGCTTGCGCAATCGGTAACGAGAACGATGTCCGGCGCGCTTGAGCTTGGCGGTCATCCGGGCGATCAGCGATCCGGGCGCGGCCGGCTTCTTTGCCGTCGCCGAGCCGGTGCCGTGCTTCTGGCGGCCGGTGGCGACGTAGCCGGCGATGCGCCGCCGCCCGAGGGTGCGCAGATTGGCGGCCGAGCAATAGCCGGCGTCGGCCGACACCTCGTCGGGGGTGCGGCCGAGATTGGCCCTGATGCCGTCGAGCAGCGGCGCCAGCTCGGCCTGGTCGCTCGAGCTATTGGTCAGCGTGTGGGCGACGATGATCTGGGCTGTCCCATCGACGGCGGCCTGGGCGTTGTAGCCCTGGATGAAGCCGTCCCTGGTCTTCAGGATGCGGCTCTCGGGGTCGGTGAAGTTGCGTTGCGCCTTGCCGTCGGGCTCCGCCTTCGCCGGCGCGGCCGGCCTGCCGGGCTTCTTGCCGCCGTTCGCCCGAGGCTGCCCTTGCGTCTTGGCCCGCGCCTTCAGCTCGGCCTCGGCCGCCGCCTTGGCTTCAGCTTCGAGTTCCGCCTTGGCCTGGCGCAGCTTCTCCAGCCGCTTCTGCTTGTCGGCTACCCAGCCCGGCATCTCGTCGCCGCGACGGTCGCCGTACAGCGCGTCCTCCTCCCGGTCCGCCGCCTCGGCCGCCGACAGCCAGCGATCGACCTCGGCCGCAAGCTCGGCCTCCCGCTTCTTCATCCGCGAGTAGCTCATCGCCTTGTGCTTCGAGGCATTCGCCTTCAGCTTCGTGCCATCCAGCGCGACGTGCCCGAGCTTCACCAGCCCCGCCTGCTCCGCAAGTCGCAAAACCTGCACGAACAGACCCGCCAGCGCCTTCAGATGACGACGCCGGAACTCGCTGATCGTCCGGAAGTCCGGAGCATCTCCCGCCGCGATCATCATGAAGTCGGCCCGCTGCACCGACGCCCGCGCGATCCGCCGCGACGAGTAGATCCCGCTCGCGTAGCCGTGCAGCAGCAGGGCCGTCATCAGACGCGGATCGAACGGCGGCTGGCCCGCCACGCTCCGGTAGCTGACGACGATCGCCGAAAGGTCCAGGCTCTCTCTCACCAGCCCCACGATCAGATGCGACAGGTCATCCGACGGCACGTAGTCCTGCACGCTCGCCGGCAGAAGCTGCACTTCATCGATCTTCCAAAGACG
>JAFEFD010000370.1 GCA_018240765.1 Pseudomonadota bacterium
GAGGCGCGCGGCTTCACCGACGAGGACTTCGCGCGCTCGCACCCGGCCGGCAGCCTCGGCCGGCGCCTGCTCTTGCATATCGCCGACGTAATGCACGCAGGCGACGCGGTGCCGAGCATCGCTGCCACGGCCAGCCTGTCCGAGGCCTTGATGGAAATGACGCGCAAAGGCCTGGGCATGACCGCCATCGTCGATGCTGACGCGCGTCTGCTCGGCGTGTTCACCGACGGCGACTTGCGCCGCGCCGTGGACAATCACAACGTCGATCTGCGCACGACGCCGGTGACGGCGCTGATGACCGCGCAGCCGAAGACCATCGGCGCCGACAAGCTCGCGGTGGAAGCCGCGCGCCTGATGGAGGCGCACAAGATCCACGCCCTGCTCGTGGTCGATGCCGACAACCGCGTGGTCGGCGCACTCAACATCCACGACCTGCTGCGCGCGCGCGTGGTCTGAGATGGCGCATTCGCATCTCATCGACCTGCCCACAGAAATCCGCGAGCGTGCCGCGAAAATCCGGCTCGCCCTGTTCGATGTCGACGGCGTGCTCACCGATGGACGCCTGTACTACAGCGACGACGGGCGCGAATCCAAGGCCTTCCACGTCCACGACGGATTGGGCCTCAAACGCCTGATGGCCAACGGCATCGAGGTCGGCATCATCACCGCGCGCCTGAGCCACATGGTCACCGAACGCACCGCGGAACTGGGCATCGCGCACGTCTACCAGGGGCAGGAAAACAAGCTCGCCTGCTACGAGCAGTTGATCCACGCGCTCAAACTCGCGCCGGAACAGTGCTGCTATTGTGGTGACGACCTGCCGGATCTTGCGATCATGCAGCGGGTCGGGCTTTCCATTGCCGTGGCCAATGCCCACGCGCGGGTGCGCGAACGAGCGCGCTGGCACACGCAAGCGCGCGGTGGCGAAGGCGCAGTGCGCGAGGTCTGCGACCTGCTGCTGGCCGCGCAAGGCAAGGCCGAGTCCGAACTGGCGCAGTTCTCCTGATGGAACGCCGCCTGATCCTCGCCATCGCCGTGCTGGCCACGCTGGCCATTTCCACGCAAATCCTGGTCTGGGTGTTCGCGCCACGGGAGGCCGTACCGGCTTTCGTCGGGCCACCGCGTTCGGACTACACGCTCAACGATTTTTCCATCGATGCGCTAGATACCCAGGGCCAGCACAGTTTCAGCGTCGCTGGTCCGCGCCTGGTTCGCCGCGCCGAGGACGCGTCGATTTTCGTGACCGCGCCGGATTACACGATCCTGGACAATGGCGGCCACGAATGGAAGGGAACCTCCGAATCGGCCTGGGTCAACAAGAATGGCACGCTGATGAAGCTGGAAGGCAAGGTCGACATGCACCGTCTGCCTGGTCCCGGAACACCGCCGGCGCAATTGCTGACGTCTGATTTGACCATCACTTCCCCGGGCAAGGGCCAGGCCTTATCCTCGGCACAGGGCAAGACCCTGCAAACCCAGGCGCCGGCCACGATCACCGAACCCGGGCGCGTGGTCCGCGGTGTCGGCCTGCAAGCCGACCTGGGCCTGAAAACCGTGCAACTGATGTCCGACGTCCATTCGACCCTGCTGCCTTCCGACCATGCCAAGCACAATTAAACCGCTTCGATCGAGTGTTCTCCTCGCCGCACTGTGCGTGGCTCAAGGCGTGTTCGCGCTGAGCACCGACCGCTCCAAGCCGCTCAACGTGGACGCCGATCACTGGCAGTCCACGCAAAGCCAGACCGGCAAGGCCGGCGACCCCGACATCACCAAGCTCGACGGCAACGTGGTGATGACGCAAGGTTCGATGCAGGCGCACGCCGGACACGCCACGATCTACAAGAATCCGAGCGGCATTGCCGATGCCAACGGCAATTACGGCAGCCTGACCCGCATCGTGCTCATCGGCCAGCCCGCGCACCTGCAACAAATCCACGACGGCGATTGCGGCCTCGTGACCGCCGATGCCGACAGCATCGACTACGACAACCTCAACGGCATTGCCCTGCTCACCGGCAATGTCAGCGTGATCCAGCACGGCAAGGGGGAGTTCCACGGCCAGCGCATGCGCTACAACACCAACACCGGCGAGATGGAAAGCGGCGATGCATCGCCCGACAGCCGCGTGCACATGGTGATGCAGCCCAAAGCTGCACAGTCCAGGCCGGCTGCGAACGCGGACTGCAGCAAGGCCGCGGCCGCCGCAACGCACTGATGCTGGCCGCCACCGGATTGCAAAAGAGTTTCCGCGGTCGCGCCGTCGTGCGCGATTTCGGGTTTTCGCTGAAACAGGGCGAAGTCGTCGGCCTGCTCGGGCCGAACGGCGCCGGCAAGACCACCACGTTCTACATGGTGGTCGGCCTGATCGGCGCCGATGCCGGCCGCATCAGCCTGGACGAGCACGACATCACGCAGATGCCGATGCATGCGCGCGCGCGCCTCGGCGTCGGCTACCTGCCGCAGGAACCGTCCGTGTTCCGGCGCCTGACCGTGGCCGAGAACGTGCTCGCGATCCTGGAACTGCGCGAAGACCTTGACGCCAAGGGTCGCCGCGCCGAACTCGAATCACTGCTCGAAGAACTTCAGATCGCGCATATCGCCGACAACCGCGGCGTGAGCCTGTCCGGCGGCGAGCGTCGGCGCGTGGAGATCACGCGTGCGCTCGCGGCCAAGCCGCGATTCATGCTGCTCGACGAACCGTTCGCTGGCATCGATCCAATCTCGGTCGTGGAAATCCAGCGCATCGTCAAGCAGTTGCGCTCGCGCGGCATCGGCATCCTGATCACCGACCACAACGTGCGCGAAACCCTGGGTATCTGCGATCGCGCCTACATCATGAGCGAAGGCAGCGTGCTGGCAAAGGGCGCGCCGGCCGAAGTGCTGGCCAACGACAAGGTTCGCGAAGTCTACCTGGGGAAGGAGTTCCGGATGTAAGCAGGTTGGCATTGCGCCAACCTGCCCAGTATAGCGCGATTGCGGGGATTGACTCACGGCCCCGCAACGGGGCTATCCTCGCCGTACAGGGCGGTTTTCGTCGGCCAGGAAATCCGCAGTGAAGCCCGCGTTACAGATCAGAATCAACCAGCAACTGGCGCTGACGCCGCAGCTGCAGCAGGC
>JAFEFD010000371.1 GCA_018240765.1 Pseudomonadota bacterium
AATACGGCACGGGCCTGGGCTTGTACCTTGCACGCACCATGTGCGATGCCAACCAGGCCACGCTCGAATACGTCCCCGTCGCCGGCGGCGGCAGTTGCTTTCGCATCACCTTGCCGGCAGCGCCTGTCCTGGTCAGACGCCCGGCGCAAACGGCTGCATAACGTGTCGCTCGCTTATACTTGACGCCATGGCCAACCCCACCGCCCTCGTCATCGACGACGAACGCGATATCCGCGAACTCTAGACCATCACGCGCGGGCGCATGGGCCTTCGCGTGTAAACCGCGAGCAACGTGTCGGAGGCCAAGCAACGCCTTGCCGAATCGCGCTACGCGCTGTGCTTTACCGACATGCGCCTGCCGGACGGCTCCGGCCAGGAAATCATCGAACTGATCAACGCGCAGTACGCGGAAACGCCAGTCGCGATGATCACCGCCTACGGCAATGTCGATGCCGCGGTAAACGCGCTCAAGGCCGGCGCGTTCGATTTCGTGTCCAAACCGGTCGACATCGCCATGTTGCGCCGGCTGGTGCAGACCGCGCTGAAACTGGCCGAGGACAAGAAGACCGAGCCACCGAGCGCCGTTGCGGCCAAGATGCTTGGCGATTCGCCGGCGATCGCCGAACTTCGCGTCACGATAGGCAAACTCGCGCGCAGCCAGGCGCCGGTCTATATCAGCGGCGAATCGGGTGTCGGCAAGGAACTGGTCGCGCGCCTGATCCACGAGCAGGGTCCGCGCGCATCCGGTCCGTTCGTGCCGGTCAATTGCGGCGCGATCCCGTCCGAACTCATGGAATCGGAATTCTTCGGCCACAAGAAAGGATCGTTCACCGGCGCGCAGGCCGACAAGGACGGTTTGTTCCAGACCGCGAACGGCGGCACGCTGTTCCTCGACGAAGTCGCCGAATTGCCGATCCACATGCAGGTGAAATTGTTGCGCGTGATCCAGGAAAAAGCCGTGCGCCCGATCGGCGGCCGCGCCGAAGTGCCGGTGGACGTGCGCATCCTCTCGGCCACCCACAAGAACCTGGCCAAGCTCGTGGAAAGCGCGCATTTCCGCCAGGATTTGTACTACCGCATCAACGTGATCGAACTGCGCGTCCCTCCGCTGCGCGAACGCCGCGACGACATTCCCAAGCTCGCCGGCCGCGTGCTCGAGCGCCTTGCTGCAGGCAACGGCCAACCGCCGGCCAAGCTCACGCCGGAAGCCCTGTCGGCACTGCTCGGATACGCCTTTCCCGGCAACGTGCGCGAACTGGAAAACGTGCTCGAACGCGCGGTCGCGCTGTGCGAGGCGAACACGATCAAGCCCGACGACCTGCGCCTGGTGCCGGCATCCGCGCAGAAGGCCAGCGCCCTTCCCGCGGCCGAAGACGATGACACCGACGACGGCCCGGACGGCGACGGCGGCCT
>JAFEFD010000372.1 GCA_018240765.1 Pseudomonadota bacterium
GCATTCGTGGAACTGTCGTGCGCGAGCGGGCGCGCCGGGTCGGCGAGTTCCGGCACGATGCGAACGGCAAGTTGCTTGCCCAGCTCCACGCCCCACTGGTCGAAGGAATCGATGTTCCAGATCACGCCCTGCACGAACACGCTGTGTTCGTACAGCGCTACCAGCGCTCCGAGTGTCGTGGGAGTGAGCGCATCAGCCAACAGCACATTGCTGGGGCGATTGCCGTCGAACACGCGATGCGGCACCAGCGACACGGCTATGCCTTCAGCGCGCACTTCGCCTGTGGTCTTGCCGAACGCCAGCGCTTCGGCCTGCGCGACGAGATTCGCGAGCAGCAGGCGATGCTGATCGCCGAGCGGATTCAGGCTTTCGAGAAACCCGATGAAATCGCAAGTCGCGCGGCGCGTACCCTGATGCAGCAACTGATAGAACGAATGCTGGCCGTTGGTGCCCGGCTCACCCCAGTAGACCGGACTCGTCGCGTAATCCGCACGCGTCCCATCCTGAACTACCTGCTTGCCGTTGCTTTCCATCGCCAGCTGTTGCAGGTACGCCGGGAAGCGCTTGAGGTACTGGTCGTAAGGCAGGATTGCGACGCTTTCGACGCCGAGAAAATTCGCGTTCCAGATTGCGAGCAATGCATGCAACACCGGCAGGTTGCGCTCGAACGGCGCGCGGTGGAAGTGCGCGTCCATTGCGTGGAATCCGTCGAGCATGGCGCGGAAATTGTCGGCGCCGATCGCGAGCATGGTCGAAAGCCCGATCGCCGAATCCATCGAATAGCGGCCGCCAACCCAGTCCCGGAATCCGAACATGTTGGCCGGATCGATGCCGAACTTCGCCACTTCCGCCGCGTTAGTGGAAACCGCGACGAAATGCTTTTTCACCGCAGCTTCGTCGCCAAGCGATTGCAGCAGCCACGCGCGCGCGGCGTGTGCGTTGGCGAGAGTTTCCTGCGTCGTGAAAGTTTTGGAACACACGACGAACAGCGTCTGCGCGGGATCCAGGTCGCGCACGGCTTCGCAAAAATCCGTGCCGTCCACATTCGACACGAAACGAAATTCCAGATCGCGCCGGCTGTAATGACGCAAGGCTTCGTAAGCCATCACCGGGCCGAGATCGGAGCCGCCGATGCCGATGTTGACGATGATGCGAATCGGTTTGCCGGCGTGCCCTTTCCAATCGCCGCTGCGCACGCACTCGCAGAATTGCGCCATGCGCGCGAGCGTGGCATGGACTTCCGGAACGACATCCTTGCCGTCAACGACAAACTTCTCGCCGGCTTGCGCGCGCAACGCGATATGCAGCACAGCGCGCTGTTCGGTGAAATTGATCTTGTCGCCACGCCACATCGCGTCGATGCGTCCGCGCAGATCGCAGGCGTTGGCCAGCGCGAACAGTAAAGACAAGGTTTGATCGTCGATGCGGTTCTTCGAGTAATCCAGATACCAGCCGGCTGCTTGCCCGGTCAGGCGTTCGCCGCGCTGCGGATCGGCCGCGAACAGTTCGCTCAGATGTGTGTCTGCGAATGCATCGCGATGCGCGGCAAGCGCCTTCCATGCAGGAAGTTCGGCACGACCGGACATGCTCAGGCGCAGGCAGGCAATGCGTGGATTTCCACCAGCGTGGCGCGCGAATGGCCCTGCTCGGCGAGGTATTCCAGCCAGCGGTTGAGGAATGTCGCCATGCGCATGCGGTGCTGGAACACGGTCTTGGCCGGCGCAAACGGACCAAGCTCGCGCCACAGCCGCTGGCCGGGATGGCAATGCGTCACTTCGGCGACATGCGCGTCGCGATACATGCGCAGCCACGCCGCCGGCGACGGTCCGCCGGTGCACGCATCGGTGATGCAATAGGTCAGGTGCAGTTCGAGTGTGTAGCGATGCCGCTCGACGACTTCCAGGCGGACATCGAGTCCATCATCGACTGAAGAGACGTAGCTGCCGGTCCCTAGTTCCTGCGGTGCGAACAATCGCGCCAGGCGATGGTAGTTTTCCGCGTACAGACCCATCAGGTACGCAAAGCGTCCCGGCAACGGATCGACATGGATGGCGGCAACGGCAGGCATGCACCGATCATAGCATCCGCACCGAACGTGGCCAGCCCCGCAGACGCCGCGATCAGTTGCGCGGACGCGGCGCACCCGCACCGGGTAACGGACGTGGGGCGACATGCGTGTTACCGCCCTGCCAGCCGCCGCGGCCACCGTGCCAATGGCCATGGCCACCGTAGTAATAGCTGCCGTAAACGCCAACACCAAACCATGGCCACGCGCTGCCATAACAGCACCACGGATCGGAATAGTAGTACCCGGGCGCGTAATAGCCGCCGACGTAGCCATCGACCGGCGCATAGTCCGTCGTGCCGTCGTCATACACCACACCCGGGCGTGCGTAGTAGCCCGGCGAATAGACGCAACCGCCGAGAGCGAGCAGCGCGCCAAACGCCAGCAGGATCCGGATTCGATGTTTCATGGCTTCACCTCCGCCATTGACCGCCTCGAATCTAGTACCGAAATGTTGAATCGCGGCTGAGCGGTCAGTGCGGCAGCAATTGCGACAGGAACAGCCCGAGTACGCGCGGCTCCAGAATGATGGTGACAAGCACGCCATACGCCGCGCCCCACAAATGCGCATTGTGGTTGACATTGTCGGCGCCCCGGCGTTCCAGCCAGAATTCGTAGGCGACGTACAACACCGCAAACAGGATTGCCGGCATCGGGATCACGAATACGAGGATCTGCGCCCACGGCTGCAAGAGGATGAATGCGAACAACGTCGCCGACACCGCACCCGAAGCGCCCAGGCTGCGGTAACGCGAATTGCCGCGATTGCGCAGATAGGTCGGCAGGATCGAGGCGACCAGCGCGCCGGCATAGAACAGTGCGAATCCGAACGGACCGAGGATGGCGTTGTACAACTGCTCCATCACGCGGCCGAAGAAATACAGCGTGAACATGTTGAAGAACAGATGCATCGGATCGGCATGAACCAACCCGTAGCTGACCAGACGGTAGTATTCCTTGTCGCGTGAGATCGCCGGAGGCCACAGGATCAACTGGTCGATCAGCCGCGAATTGCTGAACGCCATGATCGAGACGATGCTGGTGACGGCGATGATGACGAGCGTACTGCTCACGGGATGGTTTCCTCGGGCATGGGCGTAGGCCGGATGGTAGCATCCGACCCTTGCACCATCTCGCGCGGCGGCCGCTGGGCCGCTAAAATGGCCGCCTTTTCACGCACAGTGCAGGAATCGCCATGGGCAGAGGCCCCAGCATCGAAGGCCGCAAGAACGCCGCTGACGCCAGCCGCGGCAAGCTTTTCACGAAGCTCATTCGCGAGATCACCATTGCCGCGCGTAGCGGTGGTGCGGACCCGGCAAGCAACGCGCGCCTGCGCGCGGGCATCGACAAGGCACTGACGGCGAACATGACCAAGGACACCATCGAGCGTGCGCTCAAGCGCGCCAGTGGCGAGGATGCTGCGAAGATGGAGGAAATCCGTTACGAAGGCTATGGCCCTTCGGGTGTCGCGCTGATCATCGATTGCATGACCGACAACTCGCAACGCACCGTCGCGGATGTACGCAGCGCCCTGAGCAAGCACGGCGGCAATCTCGGCACTTCGGGTTCGGTCGCGTTCCAGTTCAAGCACGTCGGCGAATTCCTTATCGACACCAGCAAACCCGGCAGCGAGGACAAGCTGCTCGAAGTCGCACTGGATGCCGGCGCCGACGATGTCCAAAGCGATGCCGGCGAAAGCATCGTGATCGCGTCGCCGGAGAATTTCGAGGCAGTGAAGAAGGCGCTCGTGGCGGCTGGATTCTCGCCGTCGAAAGCCGACGTGATCTGGCGCCCCGA
>JAFEFD010000373.1 GCA_018240765.1 Pseudomonadota bacterium
CGTAATAAGACAGATCGGGGCTACCCCAGTACTTGTCACTCATAGTTTGACAGAACTGGAGGAAGTGCGAGCGCGTATTACCGACGCGTTGACATCAGCTATCGGCGCAGGAGGTATGAATCGCCCAGAGTTTCGTAGACATCTCGGAGCCATACACTATGGCATCGACGGAGGTGTGTATGAGTGGCAAGCGGTATACGGATGAGTTCAAGATCGAAGCGGTACGGCAAGTGAGCGAACGCGGCCATCGGGTCGCGGATGTTGCGGGCCGATTGGGCATCACGACACATAGCCTGTATGCCTGGCTACGACGTTTCGACAAGCCGGCGGTGGTGCAGCGAGCGGAGTTGGACCAGAACGTCGAGATTCGGCGTCTGAAGTCTGAGCTGCGGCGCGTCACGGAGGAGCGTGACATCCTAAAAAAGGCCGCCGCGTACTTTGCCAAGGGGTAAGGGCAAAGTACGTGTTCATGCGCGATCACACACGCGAGTTCCGGTTGGCGGCGATGTGCCGGGTACTGAAGGTGCACCGCAGCGGGTATTACGCTTGGCTGCGCTCGCCGGTGAGCCGGCGTGCTCAAGCCGATCAGCGCCTGTTGGGTTTGATCAAGCATCAGTGGCTGGAGAGCGGCGGCGTGTACGGGCATCGCAAGATCGCCACGGATCTGCGCGAGATCGGCGAAGGATGCAGCCGTCATCGCGTGCGGCGGCTGATGAAGAACGTGGGACTGCGTGCCCAGGTGGGTTATGGCAAACGGCCGCGGCCTCGCAGTGGACCGGAAGGAACGGTGGCTGGAAACGTGCTGGCGCGAGCATTCACGGTGCCGGCGCCGAATCGCGCCTGGGTGACGGACATCACGTATATCCGTACCTACGAAGGCTGGCTGTTTCTGGCCGTCGTGCTTGATCTGTTTTCGCGCCAGATCGTCGGATGGGCGATGCGCTCGACGCAGCACACGGATGTCGTGCTGCAGGCGCTGTTGTCGGCGGTGTGGCGGCGCAAACCGAAACCGGGGTTGCTGTTGCATTCGGATCAAGGCAGCCAATTCACCAGCGAGGAATGGCAGGCGTTCCTGAAGGCGCACGGCATTGTGTGCAGCATGAGCCGCCGCGGCAACTGCCACGACAACGCTGTGGCGGAGAGCTTCTTCCAGTTGCTCAAGCGCGAACGGATCAAGCGTAAAATCTACACGACGCATGCCGATGCACGCGCCGACGTGTTCGATTACATCGAGATGTTTTACAACCCGAAACGGCGGCACGGTTCCATTGGCAACCTGTCACCGGTAGAGTTCGAAAAGCGGTTTGCAGAGAACGGCTCCTGACTGTCTACAGAAGCCTGGGCGATTCA
>JAFEFD010000374.1 GCA_018240765.1 Pseudomonadota bacterium
AATGCGCGCGCGCGTAATTCGGGTCGAGCTGGATTGCTTGCTGCAGGTCGGCAATTGCATCCGGGAAGCGCGGGCTGTCGCGGCGATCGAAGATGGCGGTCGCCTGCAGGTACAGCGAATGCGCTTCCGGATTGGTGGTGGAAACCGGCACCAGGCGCGTCTTCTGCTCGCCGACCAGCGCGACTTTCAATTGATCCGTGATCGCGCGCGCGATGTTTTCCTGCAACGCGAACACGTCGGACAGATCGCCATCGTAAGCATGCGACCACAGGTGCGTGTCATCCGCGACGCGGATCAACTGCGCAGTGATGCGCACCTTGTCGCCCTGCTGGCGCACCGAGCCTTCGAGGATGTTGGCCACGCCCAGCGCCTTGCCGATCGTGCGCAAATCTTCGTTCTTGCCCTTGTAATAAAACGAAGAAGTGCGACCGGCGACTTTCAGATCCTTCACTTGTGCCAACGCGTTGAGCAGTTCCTCGGACATGCCATCGCTGAAGTAATCCTGCTTCACATCGCCGCTCATGTTCACGAACGGCAACACGGCGATGGATTTTTCGGAGATCACCTCGGCTGGCGGATTCGTCTTTGCCGCCGACTGCGTCGCTGCCGGCACGAACGACGGTACCCGCGCAAAACGCCACAGCAAGCCACCGCCAATGGCCAGCAGCAATGCGAGGATGACCAGTTCCGTGCTGGTGACGCGCTGCGCGCCTTTCTCACCGTGATACCACGCAATCACCAACACGACGAAGAAACCGATCGCGAGCGCAAGGATCAACAGCTTTTCGAGCTGATCCGGCCAGCCGAAGCGTTGCGCGATCACGTCCAGCACTTGAATGAACGCGAATGCCGCGGCGATATAAGCCAGCGCCCACTGCACGAGTTTGCGTTCGCGCAGGCGTTGCAGCAGATCGGTCATGTACACATGGCCTTGCGGCAGTTGAGTTCGGTGACGAAATTCATGGCTTGTCCTGCGCGATGGCGCGCAGGTTCTCCATGAGTTCCCGGTTGTTGCCGGTCAGGTCGAACAGGCGGGTCTCGAGGTCGGCGATGCGCAGGCGCAGGAACCGCACGACATCGGGACTGGCGCGCAGCGCTTGTGCGGATTTGGCGATATCCGGCGCGGACAGGCCGGTGCTGCAGGGATAATCGAGATTGCCCTGGATCGCCGCGTAGTCGCCGGGCAGGATGACGTGATCGCCGCAGTTCCTGGTCACCGCGCGCTGCACAACGTTCGGCAGGGTCATGCGGAACACTTCGCGATAGCGCGACTGCAGGCCCTCGCGCACCAGGTTGTCGAAGGTGGCAACGTTGTAGAGCGTCATCGCGGTCTCGCGCAGCTTGTCGTCGCGGATCAGGCCGATGTTCCCGGTCGAGATCAGCTCATCGAAGGTGGAACGGCGGCGGTTGGACTGCCGGTATTGGGTGGCACGGTACGCAGCGACAAGCAGGGCCTCGTCGGCCAGCGGCGTCTTGCCTTCCAGCGCCTCGACAGCGCGATTGGCATTGGCCAGCACTTCGCGGTTGTAG
>JAFEFD010000375.1 GCA_018240765.1 Pseudomonadota bacterium
ACCAGCACGCGCTTGCCCATGCGCTTGACCAGCGGCAGGTCGTGACTGGCAATCAGCACCGTGGTGCCGACCTGCTCGAACTCGCCGAACAGCGCCATGATCTCGGCGGCGAGTTGCGGATCGAGGTTGCCGGTCGGCTCGTCCGCGATGAGTACCGGCGGCTTGGCGACGATCGCGCGCGCGATGCCCACGCGCTGCTGCTCGCCCGCCGACAGCATCGACGGCGCGGATTTTTCGCGATCCAGCAGGCCGACCTTGTCCAGCGCCGCACGCACGCGTTTGGCGATTTCCTCGCGCGGCGCGCCGGCAATGACGAGCGGCAGCGCGACGTTGTCGAACACGCTGCGGTCGAGCAGCAGGCGGTGGTCCTGGAACACCATGCCCACACCGCGACGTACGCGCGCAATGCCGCGCCGGCGCACGGACCCGAGATTGCGGCCGTGCACCGTGACCTGCCCGCGCGTAGGCCGTTCGAGCAGGGCGACGAGGCGCAAAAGTGTACTTTTGCCAGCGCCGGAATGGCCGGTGACGAAGGCCAGCTCGCCGGCGCCGAGCGCGAAGCTCAGATCGCTCAGCGCATCATGGCCATTCGGATAGCGTTTGCCGACGCGATCGAACGTGATCATTTGACCATCTGGTTCATGTCGAAGATAGGCAGCAGGATAGCGAGAACAATGAACAACACCATCGCACCGACGAGCAAGATCACGAGCGGGCCGAGCACGGACGTGAGCGTGGTCAGCCAGCGATCGAGTTCGCGCTGCTGCTGGTTCGCGGCCTCGTCGAGCATGTGTTCGAGCTCGCCGGCACGTTCGCCACTGGCGATCAGGCGCAGCGCGACTGGCGGAAAGTAGCCCGATTCGCCGAGCGCGCGCGAGAAGTTTCCGCCTTCACGCACCTTCAACGCCGCGCGCCTGACCGCCGCGCGCATCGGCAGGTTCGGCATCACCTGTGCGCCAATGTGCAGTGCATCGAGCAGCGGCACCGCGCTGGCGGTGAGCAAGGCCAGCGTGCGCGTGCAGCGCGCGGTGTTCGCCGCGCGGATCAATCCGCCCACGAGCGGTATGCGCAGCAGGATTTCGTGCCAGCGATAGCGCATTCGCTCGACGCGCAACGCGAAGCGTCCACCGATTGCGGCGAGCAAGACCACGATCAGCAATAGCCAGCCCCAAGATTTCACGAACGCCGACAACGCGAGCAGAACGCGCGTCGGCAGCGGCAACGCCTGGTGCATCTGGGTGAACACACCCACGATCTGCGGCACGACGTAGGCAAGCAATCCCGTTATCACCGCGATCGCGACAAGCGTGAGCAACAACGGATACGCCAGCGCCGCCCAGACTTTCTGGTTGAGCGCATCGCGCGCTTCGGAATAATCGGCGAGCCGCGCCAA
>JAFEFD010000376.1 GCA_018240765.1 Pseudomonadota bacterium
CAGCACGCGACGCACCAGCACCATGGCATCGTCGAGCGCGACCAGCGGACTTTGCGCGTCGGCTTGGCCGTCGGCGGCAACGTCGGCGACGACGCTGGCGCGGCCGATGGCATCGAGAAAGCCCAGATCGAGGTTCGTGTAGCCGTGAGCATGGGCGCGGTGATAGTCGCGCCACGCCGTGAACACCGCGTCGAAGTTCGAAGCCAGCGCCAGCGCGAGCGCCATCAGGTGCGCCGGCAGCCAGTCGAGCAGCGCGGCGAAATTGCGCGCGACCCGGGATTCGTCGGTCGCGGCCGTTGCGGCAAGCAGTTGCGCGAGTCGAACCACGAGCGCACCGACCGGCCCGAGCACGACGAACCAGAACAGCACGCCGAACCAGCGCGCGAGCGCGGCCTCGAATGTTGCAGAAACGAGGTTTTCCGCGACGAACGGCAGCTGAGTGTTGTCGCCATCGCGGCGCAGTATCTGCGCGACGGCCAGACGCGACGCACTGTCAGGCGCCTTGTCGATGGCCTCGACATCACGTTCCAGATCGCGCGGACCCCAGCAGTAGAACAGCACGACAACGGCGAACGCGAACTCGACGAGGCCGAACCACGCACCGCGCAATCCATACTGCAGCAACGCGCACGCCAGCACCGGCAGACCGATGCCCACGGCCAGTGCCACGCCCGGCACGGGCGGCCCAAGCCAGCGCAACCACGCGCGCCACCACGAATAATCGCGCAGCCGCGCCAGGTCCGGCAGCACATGGCTGACGAACAACACCAGCAGGATCGCAACGAGTCGGATCGCCATGCGCGGATTCTATCCTTTAGTCTTGATCGATGACGCCATCACTTCCGCCAGTTTGATTCCGGCGGCATCGTGCAACCAGTGTTCGATCAACCGGTACGAAACGGACAGTGGCGAGGAAATGCCGAGCGTTCCGGAGCGGATTCCATCAACCAGTTCCTCGGCGCCGAACCAGTGCGCTTCGGCCAGCTCCGATCCCAGGGTGATCGTCGCATCCTCGGCATGCGCGGTGAAGCCGAGCATGATCGAGGCCGGAAACGGCCACGGCTGCGAGGAATGGTAATCGCATTCGCCCACGCGCACGCCGGCTTCCTCGAATACTTCGCGGCGCACGGCGTCTTCAAGCGTCTCGCCCGGCTCGACGAATCCGGCCAATGTGGAGTAGCGCCGTTCCGGCCACTGCGGGCCGCGCCCGAGCAGGCAGCGTGCGCCATCACTGACGATCATGATGACGGCAGGATCGGTGCGCGGAAAGTGCGCGATGCCGCACTGCGGATTCGTGCACCTGGCGCGATGGCCGCCGGCCTCGAACGCCAGCGCTGCGCCGCACGCCGAACAGAAGCGATTCTGGCGCTGCCAATGCGCGAGGCCGCGCGCGTAGGCGAACAGGCCCGCGTCGAATGCCGGCAGGCTCGCACCGGCGCTGCGCAGATCCACGAATGCGCCGCTGGTTTGCGCGACAGCGCGTACCGCAGATTCCGCATCCAGCGCGATGGCGAAGTGATCCGTCACCCCGCTGCGACCAAGAAAATTGGCAGGCGCGGCCGCAATCCCAAGGCAGGTTTCGCAATCGACGCCGAGCAAGTGCCGGCGATCGGCGGACAGCAATGCGCGGCCATCGGCATCCAGCAGCACGAAGCGCGCCTGCGCCGATCGTGAATGTTCGGCCAGCCAATGCTGGTCTTCGCGCAGGTCGCTGGCGCGATCGAGTTCCAGCGCCGCAAATGTGTTATGCCGGCTGCGTGCACTGGACATCATGGCGGTGAGTTCAGACGGTGAAAGACGACCCGCAACCGCATGTCGTCTTCGCGTTCGGATTGCGGATCACGAACTGTGCACCGTGCAGGTTTTCGGTGTAGTCGACTTCGGCGCCCATGAGGTATTGCAAGCTCAACGGATCGACCACCAG
>JAFEFD010000377.1 GCA_018240765.1 Pseudomonadota bacterium
TACAAGATGATGGTCGATTACGCGACCAACACCCAGGGCATCGGCATCATCATCGAACCCTGGGAAGCCAATTCGAGCAACGAGATCGGCGGCGCGATGTGGAACGGCAACCTGGTCGGCTCCGCACAGGTTCCGCGAGCCGCGTTCGCTGATTTCTGGAGCCGGATGGCGACGATCTTCAAGGACAACCCGCGCGTGTCCTATGGCCTGATGAGCGAACCGAACCACATGTCGACGTCGTCGTGGTTCGCCTCGGCACAGGCGGCGATCACAGCGATTCGCGCTACCGGTTCGACCCAGCGCATCTACGTGCCGGGCAATGCCTACACGGGCGCTTCCACCTGGACCACCGCCAACGCTTACGGCGGCGACGCGATCTCGAACGCCGACGGCTGGCTCAATGCCAAAGGCGCCGGCATGCCGTTATCCGATCCGCTGAACAACATCGCCGTGGAAGTGCATACCTATGTCGACTGCTATCAAGGCGGCTTGTACGACGAAATCACGTCCAACACCGCTGCTCGCGACCAACTCGACGTGACCGTGCAATGGGCGCGGCCGCTCGGTTTGCCGGTCTATCTCGGTGAGATCGGCATCTACGCCGGCAACAATCCGGTGAACAACCCCGACGCGGGATGCGCCATCCACACCGGCACGCCGGTTCTGGCCTGGGCGGATTTCATCAATTACGCCGACGCCAACACCGATACGTTGGCCGGATTCACCTGGTGGGCCGGCGGTTATCCCGGTTGGTGGGACGACGTGCACGCAGCCCATTTTTCGATCACGCCAACAAATGCCGCCACCCTTACCGGCGACAGCATCGAGATGAGCTTGATCCAGGACAGTTTCTGACGCGTTTGCGGTTGCAGCGATAAATCCTCGCCCGCTATAATGCGCGGCCTTGTCGGCCGGTCTGCGCCGGCCACGGTTTCACCGCTCCATGCAAAATTCCACCGCTGCCGGAAGGCGGCTCGCCATTCGCGTCGTCGCCGCGCAAGCCGTGGCAACCGCGCTGGTGGCGGCGGGTTTCGCGTGGCGCGGCTGGGACGACGCGTTGGCAGTATTGGCTGGCGGCGGCGTGGTGGTGGTGGGGACAGTTGTACTTGCGTTGCGTCTGTTCGCCGGTGCGCCGGCGGCGGCCGGAACGGTGCTGGCACGGATGATCGTCGGCAACCTGTTGCGCTGGTGCGTGATCGGCGTCGGATTGTATCTGGCGATGGTCGTGGCCAGGCTGCCGGGATTGCCGGTGCTGGCCGGACTGATCGCGGCGCTGCTGCCGCAGTTGTTCGGCCTGCACGAAGGCTTCGCGCAGCGCAATCCGCCGGCGACGGCGGCGCAAAAATGACCAAATTGAACTGCTGAATCGGAACTTCGGATTACCGCAATGGCCACAGAAGCCGCCCCAGACGCCGGTCATTACATCCTGCATCACTTGACCTACCTGCAGCTCGACCTGCAGTCGGGCAAGATCGTGGAGAACGCGCAGGGCTTCTGGGTGCTGAACCTGGATTCGGTGTTTTTCTCCCTGTTGCTGGCCGCGTTGTTCATCTGGATGTTTGGCTCCGTCGCACGCCGCGCCAATGCCGGCGTGCCGGGCAAGTGGCAGAACTTCGTGGAAATGTGCGTAGGCTTCGTCGACAGCCAGGTCAAGGATGCCTACCACCACGGCGCGAAGTTCGTCGCGCCGATGGCGCTGTTGATCGGGTTCTGGGTGTTCTTCATGAACTTCATGGACCTGCTGCCGATCGACCTGCTGCCCAAGATTGGCGGCGGGCTCGGCGTGGATCACCTGCGCGTGGTGCCGTCGGCCGACCCAAACGTCGCGCTCGGCATGTCGATCACGGTGTTCGCGATCGCATTCGGTTACAGCTTCGTCGCGAAGGGCTTCAAGGGCGTCGGCGCGGAATTCCTGTTCCATCCGTTTGGCAAATGGATGATGCCGGTCAATTTCCTGCTCAAATGCGTGGAAGAACTGGCCAAGCCAGTCAGCCTGGGTTTGCGA
>JAFEFD010000378.1 GCA_018240765.1 Pseudomonadota bacterium
ACGACTACGCGCGCACCTGGTACAAGCCCAATCCGCCGCTGCCGAAAGTCTTGTGGTCGCAGCGCGACAACAACAACTACACGCAAACCGGCCTGCTTACGGCACTCGATTACTTCGCGCACAACAGCCAGAAATTCCTGACCAATTTCTGGCTCAAGTCCAGGCACTCGATCGAAAAACCGCAACTCGCCGGACCCGCCGCCTACGTGCTGCCCGCCGACGACGCGCATCCCGGCGCCCAGGCCGAGCTGCTGCGCGTGCTCGCGAAGCAACACGTCGAACTCAGTCGAGCCGAGGCTGCGTTCTCGGTACAGGCGCCCGCGCCTGCCGATGCCAAACCCGCGAAGGACGCGAAGGACGCGCAGCCGACGGAACCGCCGCCGCTCAAGACCTCTGCGCGCAATTTTCCCGCCGGCAGCTGGATCGTGCGCATGGACCAGCCCTATTCGCGCATCGCCGATACCCTGCTCGATCGCCAGTACTGGGCGCCGGACGATCCGCAAAAACATCCCTACGATGACACCGGCTGGTCGATGGGCGACCTGTTCGGCACCACGGTGGTACGCATTGCCGATGCATCCATCCTGAAAGTTCCGATGCGTCGTGTCGATGCGCCAGCCCAACCCGCGTTCGATGCCGCCGGCCTCGGCGTGCGCGGCAAGCTGCCGCGCATCGCGATCATGCACACCTGGCTGAGCACGCAGACGGAAGGCTGGTGGCGCATGGCGCTGGACAAGCTCGGCATCAAATACGACTACATCAGCACGCAGACGGTGGCGCGCGAGAAAAACCTGCGCGGCAAGTACGACGCGATCCTGTTCGGACCCATCGGCGAGCGTGTTAGCACCCAGGCCATCGTCGACGGCATGCCGATGTACGGCAATCCGCTACCGTGGCAGAAGACCGCGCTGACGCCGAATCTCGGCCGCAACGATTCGACGCCCGACATCCGTCCGGGCCTCGGCCAGGAAGGTCTGGCCAATCTCAAGCGCTTCGTCGCCGATGGCGGCATGCTCATTACCAGCGAAGACACGGCGAAATTCGCGATCGACACGGGATTGGCGCCCGGCGTGTCGGTTACGCCACACGGCGACGTGCGCGTGGTCGGCAGCGTGTTGCGCGCCGAACTGGTCGCCAAGGACAGCCCCATCGCTCGCGGTTACGACGCGTCCTTCGCGATGTACAGCGAAAGCGGTTTGTCGTTCTCCGTCAGCAATCTCGTCGGCGGCGATCGCGGCCTGCCTCGCGCCGACAAGTACCAGCGCCCGACCGGGCGCGGGGGACCGCACGATGCGGATATTCCCGAAGGCCGCACGTACGCCGCTCCGCCGGAGTTGCCCGAGGCCAAACCCTGGCAGGCGCTGGCGCTGAATGCCGAGCAGGAGCGCAACAATCCGTTCGTCATTCCCGCGGCGGCCCGGCCCGAGGTGATCGTGCGCTGGGCCGATGCCAAGGACTTGCTGATCTCGGGCTTGCTCGATCATGGCGAGGCGATGGCCGGCCGAGCAGCGGTCGTGCAGGCGCACTATGGCAAAGGCACGGTACTGCTGTTCGCGAGCAATCCGTTGTGGCGCGGCGAGACGATCGGCAGCTATGCGCTGGTATTGAATGCGCTGACCTCGACCGCGAAATAGGCTGTCGCACATTGTTTGTGCATGCGTCGATGCGTATCCTCGACGCATGCCAGACACCGTACCGAAATACGCTGAACGCTTCCGCGGCTTCCTGCCGGTCGCGGTCGACGTGGAAACCGGCGGCTTCGATTGCGAGAAGGACGCCCTGCTCGAAATCGCCGCCGTGGTCATCGATATGGATGCGCACGGCGTCGTTCGCCCCGCGCCGACCGTATCGACCCACGTCGAACCATTTCCCGGCGCGAACATCGATCCACGCGCACTGGAAATCACCGGCATCGACCCCACCCATCCATTCCGCGGTGCGTTGCCCGAGCGCGAGGCGCTGGACCTGATCTTTAGGCCGATCCGCAAGGCGTTGCGCGAATACGGCTGTCAGCGCGCGATTCTGGTCGGCCACAACGCGGCGTTCGATTTGTCCTTTCTCAACGCCGCAATCCGCCGGACTGCGCATAAACGCAGTCCGTTCCACCTGTTCAGCTGCTTCGATACCGCCACCCTCGGCGGCCTCGCCTACGGCCAGACCGTGCTCAGCCGCGCGGTGCAGGCAGCCGGTTTCGACTGGAACGCCAGCGAGGCGCACTCGGCCGTCTACGACGCCGAACGCACGGCGCTGCTGTTCTGCGACATCGTCAACCGCTGGAAGCGCATGAGCGAAGCGACGGCCGGCGCTTGATATGTGCTTGAAATCGGCGCGTGGTGGTTCCACCATGCCCGCATGCCCATTTATGAATACGCTGCCGTGGCGCGCGGGTGCCCCCATTGTGAGGCACATTTCGACGTGCTGCAAAAACTCGCCGACGCACCGCTGACGCGGTGTCCGCAGTGCGGCTCGTCCGTGGCCCGCGTGATCTGCGCACCGAATGTTGCGGCCGGCAATTCCCACCTGCTCAGCGAAAGTCACGCGGCCAAGCATGGCTTCACCCAGTATCGCCGCTCCGAAAAGGGCGTCTATGAAAAAGCCTACGGCAAGGGGCCTCAGACCATCAGCGACAAATGAAGATGCGGAAATATCATCATATTTGGAAGTATAGACGTCCAGTGTATTTCCGGTGAAAATCGTGTAGGCTCGACTGCAATCCTCCGGGAGGAAACGCATGATCTACCAGAACATCCTCGAAACCATCGGCCGCACGCCCATCGTGCGCAT
>JAFEFD010000379.1 GCA_018240765.1 Pseudomonadota bacterium
ACCTTGTCCGACCTCGACGAAAACCGCATCGCGATGCGCCGCTTCCGTCCGCAGGAATACATCGCCGACAGCCGCAACCTCGCATCCGGGCTCGCCCCCGGCGCCACCGCGGCGCTGGTGTTCGAGGTCGCCGATCCGGGCAAGAACGCGGTCGCCTTCGAATTCAAGTTCTTTTGACGGCGGCACTTATCAAGCCGACGGCTTGGCGCTAGACTCCCTGCCCCGTCGCGTTGCGCGCGGCGGGAACGTCAAGGAAGTTCCCCCGATGCAGGCCACCGAATCCGCCCCAGCCGCGCACGCCGACATGGCGGTCGACATCGCGCTGCAACCGGCCCTGTGCGACCACGTTGCGCGCGCCGTGCGCCGTTACCTGTCCGACCTCGACAGCAAGGAACCCGAAGGCCTGTACGAACTCGTGCTGCATGAGGTCGAAAAGCCGCTGCTGCGCGAAGTGCTGCGCTGGAGCGAAGGCAACCAGAGTCGTGCTGCGGCCGCGCTGGGCATCGATCGCGCCACGTTGCGCAAGAAACTGGCATTGCGCGGGCTGAGCTGAAGCCACCGGGTATAATTGCCCGGACTCCGTTGCGGCCTTGGCCATGTTCGATTCCATCCTGGTACCGGTCCGGCGCGCCCTGTTGAGCGTGTCCGACAAAACCGGCCTCATCGACCTCGCGCGCGGACTCGACGCGCTTGGCGTCGCGCTGATATCCACCGGCGGCACCGCGCGTGTGCTGCGCGAGGCGGGATTGAACGTGCGCGAAGTCGCCGATCTCACCGGTTTTCCGGAAATCATGGACGGACGGGTCAAGACCCTGCACCCGAAAATCCACGGCGGCTTGCTCGGACGGCGCGGCGTCGACGATTCGGTAATGTCCGCGCACGGCATCGAGTCGATCGACCTGCTGGTGGTGAACCTGTATCCGTTCGAGCGCGCCACTGCAGCACCGGATTGCACGATGCACGATGCGATCGAGAACATCGACATCGGCGGCCCGGCGATGTTGCGCGCGGCCGCAAAGAACCACGAGCACGTGGCCACCCTGATCGACCCGGCCGATTACGCCGACCTGATCCAGGCCCTGCACGCGAACAAAGGCACCTCGCTGGATTTGCGCCGTCGCCTCGCCGCCAAGGTCTTCGCGCATACCGCCCGATATGACGGCGCGATCGCGAACTGGCTCGGCGCGCGCCTGCAATCCGACCATGTGGAACCGTTTCCGCCGGAGCTGCATCTGGCCTACGCGCGTCATGCGACGTTGCGCTACGGCGAGAACCCGCACCAGAACGCGGCGCTGTACGTCGATCGCGGCGCCGTGGCGGGCAGTGTCGCCACCGCGCGCATCCTCGCCGGCAAGGATTTGTCATACAACAACATCGCCGATGCGGATGCTGCGCTGGAATGCGTCAAGGCATTTCGCAAGGCGCCGGCCTGCGTGATCGTCAAGCACGCGAACCCGTGCGGGGTCGCGATCGGCGCGACCGCGCGCGAGGCCTACGACAAGGCGTATGCGACCGATCCGGTGTCGGCGTTCGGCGGCATCATCGCGTTCAACCAGCCGCTCGACGTGGCGACCGCGCAGGCGATCCTCGAACGCCAGTTCGTTGAAGTGGTCATAGCCCCGCAGGTCGACGCCGACGCGCTTGCTGCGTTCGCGAAAAAGCCGAACGTGCGCGTGCTGGCCAGCGGCGAGTGGCCGGAACAGGCGGCAGCGGCATTCGATTTCAAACGCGTCAATGGCGGCTTGCTGGTGCAGGATGCCGATCGCGACACGTTGTTGTTGTCCGACCTGAAAGTCGTCTCCAGGCGCGTGCCGGATGCCGAAGAACTGCGCGACTTGCTGTTCGCCTGGCACGTGGCGATGTACGTGAAGTCCAACGCGATCGTGTACGCGCACGGAAGCCGCACGATCGGCATCGGTGCCGGCCAGATGAGCCGCGTGATCAGCGCGAAGATTGCGGCGATGAAGGCCGAGGAGGCCAAACTCGACGTCGCCGGCAGCGTGATGGCGTCGGATGCGTTCTTCCCGTTCCGCGACGGCATCGACACGGCAGCACAGGCCGGTATCCGCGCCGTGATCCAGCCCGGCGGTTCGATGCGCGACGACGAATCCATCGCCGCGGCGGATGAGCACGGCATGGCGATGGTGTTTACAGGCGTCCGGCATTTCCGGCACTGAACATGAAAGTCCTCGTCATCGGTTCCGGCGGTCGCGAGCACGCGCTGGCCTGGAAGATCCGCCAATCCCCGCGCGTGAGCGAAGTGATCGTCGCGCCCGGCAATGCCGGCACGGCGGCCGAATACGGTGTGCGCAACGCCACCGTCGCCATGCACGACCTCGATGGCTTGTTGCAATTGGCAAAAGTGGAAAATGTCGCATTGACCGTGGTCGGGCCTGAAGTGCCGCTGGTCGCAGGCATCGTCGATCGCTTCCGCGGCGAAGGACTGCGCTGCTTTGGTCCGCGCCGGCTCGCCGCGCAACTGGAAGGCTCCAAAACCTTCGCCAAGGAATTCCTGGTTCGCCACAACATCCCGACCGCACGCCACGCCGCGTTCGACCGGATCGAGCCCGCGCTTGCCCACGTGCGCGCGGTGGGCGCACCGATCGTGATCAAGGCCGACGGCCTCGCCGCCGGCAAGGGCGTGGTGGTGGCGTTGACCCTGCCCGATGCCGAGCAGGCGCTGCACGACATGCTCGGCGCGCATGCGTTCGGCGACGCTTCGGCGCGCGTGGTGATCGAGGAATTCCTCGACGGCGAGGAAGCCAGCTACATCGTGCTGTGCGATGGCCGCCGCGCGCTGCCGCTGGCGACCAGCCAGGACCACAAGCGCCGCGACGACCGCGACCTCGGCCCCAACACCGG
>JAFEFD010000037.1 GCA_018240765.1 Pseudomonadota bacterium
GAAATGGAAGGCACGGTGCTCGACACCTTGCCCAACACCATGTTTCGCGTGCAGCTGGAAAACGGCCACGTCGTGACCGCGCATATTTCCGGGCGCATGCGCAAGAACTACATCCGCATCCTGACTGGCGACAAGGTCAAGGTCGAGATGACGCCCTACGATCTGACCAAGGGTCGGATTACCTACCGAATGAAATGAAAAACGGCGGCCTGGGGCCGCCGTTTTCGTTTGCACTCTCGTCAAAAGTCATTCGACCACGGCCGGCAATTTCTCGTCGGCCTCGATGCGCACATCGAGCTTTCCGTCCTTGACTCCCAGCCATACTTTGCCGCCATCGGCGAGCTTGCCGAACAAAAGTTCGTCGGCGAGCACACGCTTGACGTTGTCCTGGATCGTGCGCGCCATCGGCCGCGCGCCCATCTGCGGATCGAAACCATGTTCTGCCAGCCAGTTTCGAGCGCCGGCATCGACGTTCAGCGAGACGTGCTTCTCCAGCAACTGTGCTTCGAGTTCGATCAGGAATTTGTCGACCACACGCAGGATGTGTTCCATGTCGAGCGAGCCGAACTGGATGATCGCATCGAGCCGGTTGCGGAACTCCGGCGCGAACGCCTTGCGGATGACTTCCATCGCATCCGGCGAGTGATTCTGCTCGACGAAACCGATCGTGCGTCGTGCCGCCTGCGCCGCGCCGGCATTCGTGGTCATCACCATGATCACGTTGCGGAAATTCGCCTCGCGACCATTGGTGTCGGTGAGCTTGCCGTGATCCATGATCTGCAGCAGGATGTTGTAGACATCCGGATGCGCCTTCTCGATTTCGTCGAGCAGCAGCACGCAATGCGGATGCTTGACGATCTGCTCGGTGAGCAGGCCGCCCTGGTCGAAGCCGACATAGCCCGGCGGCGCACCGATCAGGCGCGACACCGAATGCGACTCCATGTACTCGGACATGTCGAAGCGCACCAGCTCGATACCCAGTTGCAGCGCGAGCTGACGCGTGACTTCGGTCTTGCCCACACCGGTCGGACCGGCGAGCAGGAAAGCGCCAATCGGTTTCTGCGAATTGCCCAGGCCCGAGCGCGCCATCTTGATCGACGCCGCGAGCGCGTCGATGGCCTGATCCTGGCCGAAGACGACCATCTTCAGGTTACGGTCGAGATTGCGCAGCACGTCGCGATCGGATGCCGACACCTGCTTCGGCGGAATCCGCGCCATGCGCGCGACGATGTACTCGATTTCCGGCACGTCGACCACGGCCTTGCGCTCGTTCTCGGGCAGCAGCCTTTGCCGGGCACCTGCCTCGTCGATCACATCGATGGCCTTGTCGGGCAGCAAGCGGTCGCCGATGTGCTTGACCGACAGTTCCACCGCGGCCTTGATCGCATCCCCGCTGTAGGTCACCTTGTGGTGTTCCTCGAAGCGGGACTTCAGGCCCGTGAGAATCTCGACCGTCTCGGTGATGCTCGGCTCGACCACGTCGATTTTCTGGAAACGCCGCGCCAAGGCGCGATCCTTTTCGAACACGCCACGGTATTCCTGGAACGTGGTCGAACCGATGCAGCGGATTTCGCCCGAAGCGAGCATCGGCTTGATCAGGTTGGACGCGTCCATCGTGCCGCCGGACGCGGAACCCGCGCCGATGATGGTGTGGATCTCGTCGATGAACAGGACTGCATGCGGCAGCTTCTTCAGTTCGGCGATGACGCCTTTGAGGCGCTTTTCGAAATCGCCGCGATACTTGGTGCCGGCGACCAGCGCGCCCATGTCGAGCGCATAAATCGTGCACGGCTTGAGCACCTCGGGCACTTCGCCTTCGACGATGCGTTTCGCGAGGCCTTCGGCGAGCGCAGTCTTGCCGACGCCGGCTTCGCCGACGTACAACGGATTGTTCTTGCGCCGCCGGCACAGGACCTGGATGGTGCGCTCGATTTCCTCGGCGCGGCCGATCAGCGGGTCGATCTTGCCCTGCTTCGCC
>JAFEFD010000380.1 GCA_018240765.1 Pseudomonadota bacterium
TATACCGTGAAGAAATACGGGCCGGATCGCGTCATCGGTTTTTCGCCGATCCCGGCGATGTCGATGATTTCCTACGCTTCCGGCGCGCGTTACCTGTCGCTGCTCGGCGGCGTGTGCCTGTCGTTCTACGACTGGTATTGCGACCTGCCGCCGTCCTCGCCGCAGGTCTGGGGCGAGCAGACCGACGTGCCCGAATCGGCCGACTGGTACAACAGCCGGTATCTGATTGCCTGGGGCTCGAACGTGCCGCAGACGCGCACGCCCGACGCGCATTTCTTCACCGAGGCGCGCTACAACGGCACCAAGACGGTGGCGATCACGCCGGACTATTCGGAAGTCGCCAAACTGTGCGACCACTGGCTGCATCCCAAGCAGGGCACGGACGCGGCGCTCGCGTTCGCGTTCGGACACGTGATCCTGAAGGAATTCCACGTCGACAAGCCGTCGCAATACTTCACCGACTACTGCCGGCAGTACTCCGACATGCCGGTGCTGGTGCGCCTGGAACAGCGCGCCGACGGACGTCTGGTGCCGGAACGCTTCCTGCGCGCGAGCGACCTCGGGAACTTGGGCGAAACGAACAATCCCGAATGGAAGACGCTGGCATTCGACGAGACCACCGGCACGATCACGGTACCGAACGGCTCGGTCGGCTTCCGCTGGGGTGAAAAAGGCAAGTGGAACATCGAGCAGAAGAACAGCACCGGCCAGGCCACGCGCTTGCGCCTGTCGTTCAAGGACTTCAGCGATGGCATTGCGAGCGTGAGCTTCCCGTATTTCGGCGGCATCGAGCACGACCGCTGGACGGCCGCGAAATTCGACGAGATCCTCGAACGCAACATCCCGGTGCGCAAGCTCAAGCTCGTCGATGGCAAGGAATGGGCGGTCGCCACCGTCTACGACCTGCTGCTCGCGCAATACGGCGTCGATCGCGGCTTCGGCGGCGGCAATGTCGCGAAGAGCTACGACGACAACGTGCCCGGTACGCCGGCGTGGCAGGAAACGATCACCGGCGTGCCGCGTGCGGATGCGATCGAGATCGCGCGCGAATTCGCCCGCACCGCCGACAAGACCCGCGGCCGCAGCATGATCATCGTGGGTGCCGGCATGAATCACTGGTACCACAACGACATGAACTACCGCGGCCTGATCAACATGCTCGTCATGTGCGGCTGCGTCGGTCAGACCGGCGGCGGCTGGGCGCATTACGTCGGCCAGGAAAAACTGCGCCCGCAGACCGGCTGGCTGCCGCTGGCATTCGGTCTGGACTGGTCGCGGCCGCCGCGGCAGATGAACGGCACGTCGTACTTCTATTTCAACTCCGACCAGTGGCGCTACGAAAAAGTCGGGGTCAA
>JAFEFD010000381.1 GCA_018240765.1 Pseudomonadota bacterium
GGATACATCCATGCTCGACTTCATCCTCAATTTCCTGATCCACGGCATCACCCATGCCTCGTGGGTGACCAAACTCGTGTATTTCATGATCGTCACCCAGTTGACGATCTTCTCGGTGACCTTGTACCTGCACCGCAGCCAGGCGCACCGCGGCGTGGATTTCCATCCGGTTCTCGCGCATTTCTTCCGCTTCTGGTCGTGGATTTCCACCGGCATGGTGACAAAAGAATGGGTCGCCGTGCACCGCAAGCACCACGCCAAGTGCGAGACCGGGGAAGACCCACACAGCCCGAAGATTTTCGGCATCAACACCGTGCTGTGGCAGGGCGTGGATCTGTACCGCGTCGCCGCCGGCAAGCCGGACGACATGGAAAAATACGGCCGCGGCACGCCGGAGGACTGGCTCGAACGCCACGTCTACGGCGGGCATCCCTACCTGGGCCCGACCTTGATGTTCATCGTCAACATCCTCTTTTTCGGTGTGTGGGGCGTGGCGATTTCCGCATTGCAGATGGTCTGGATTCCGTTCTGGGCTGCTGGCGTGGTCAATGGCCTGGGCCATTGGTGGGGCTACCGCAATTTCGAGACCGCCGACATGGCGACCAATCTCACGCCGTGGGGCTTCTGGATTGGCGGCGAGGAACTGCACAACAACCACCATGCGTTCCCGAGTTCGTCCAAATTCGCCTTGCGCAAGTGGGAGTTCGATATCGGCTGGGCGGTGATCCGCGGCTTCGAGACGCTTGGTTTGGCCAAGGTGCTGCGCGTGGCGCCGTCGCTGGACGTGCGCGCGAATGTGCCGCTGCCGGACACGGAAACCATCAAGGCCCTGCTCAGCCATCGTTTCCAGGTGATGACGGATTACTTCAGGGGCGTGATCGCACCGACCTTGCGCGAAGAAGCCGCGCACGCCGGCGCCACCGTGAAAGCACTGCCGCGCAAGCTGCGCCGTGCCTTGGCAAACGGCGGGCGCTGGCTGGACAGCGCCACGCAGACACGCATGCTCGAAGCCGTAAAGCAACGGCCGCTCCTGGCCCAGGTCTGCGACTTCCGCACGCGCCTGGCCGCCGTACTCGAACGCGGCAACGGTAGTGGCGAAGCCATGCTCGCGAACCTGCAGGAATGGTGTCGCGAGGCCGAAGCCAGTGGCATCCGCACCTTGCAGGACTTCGCGGTGCGCCTGCGCGGGTATGCACTGGCGCCCGTGCGCGCGTAACCCGCGCAAATCTTCGGTACAAAAAAGCCCGCCGATCGGCGGGCTTTTTTATGCTCGTCATTCCCGCGAAGGCGGGAATCCAGTTCTTGCTTGATCAAAGAGCTGGATCCCGTGTCAGCGTACGTCCATGTACTGCACGGGATGAGTTCATCCTGAACTCATTTGATCTTCGCTTCCTTGTAGATCACGTGCTTGCGCACCACCGGATCGTATTTCTTCATTTCGATCTTGTCGGTCGTGGTCTTCTTGTTCTTGTCGGTCGTGTAGAAATGACCCGTGTCGGCAGAGGACACCATACGAATCTTGTCGCGCTTGGATGCCATGGTTGAGTGCTCCTTAGACCTTCTCGCCCTTGCCGCGCAGTTCGGCGAGAACGGTTTCGATGCCGTTCTTGTCGATCGTGCGCAGGGCCTGGGTGGAAACGCGCAGTTTCACCCAACGCTTTTCGCTCGGCACCCAGAAGCGGCGCTCGTGCAGGTTCGGCAGCCAGCGGCGCCGGGTTTTGTTGTTGGCATGCGACACATTGTTGCCGGACTGTGCGCGCTTGCCGGTGACTTGGCAGAC
>JAFEFD010000382.1 GCA_018240765.1 Pseudomonadota bacterium
CCAGCGCCACGCGCAAGCCGGAGCCATCCAGCGCAATGGCCAGACTTGCGCCGACCAGACCACCGCCAACGATTAGAACATCCACGTCATCCATGCGACGATCATAACGGCTTTTACCCCCTCTCCCGCTGGCGGGAGAGGGCTGGGGTGAGGGTGGAATGCACGAAAAAACACCCTCACCCGCGCCTGCGGCGCGGCCTCTCCCGTAGGCGGGAGAGGCGAGCACCATGCTACGCTGCCGTCATGGATCTCATCCTCGTCCGCCACGGCGATGTCGATGCCGCACCGGGCCTGTGCCTGGGCCAGACCGACGCACCGCTGTCCGCATCCGGCTTCGGCGCCGTGCAGCAATTGGCCGCGACGTGGACGGAAAGCGCGCCACGATTCCTGTTCTCCAGCGACCTCAAGCGCGCACAGCAGGCCGCGCAGGTTTTCGCCGCGCGTTTCGCCATCGAACCATTGTTCGACGCGCGCCTGCGCGAAGTGAACCTGGGCGACTGGGATGGCAAGCGCTGGGACGAGGTGATGCGCAGCGATGCGGCGCGCTACGAACATTGGTCGGCGAACTGGGTGATCCAGGAAGCGCCGCGCGGCGAGAGTTTCGCCGACGTGATTCGCCGCACCGGCGCGTGGCTGGCCTCGGTGCTGGCATCGACGCGCGAGGATGACACCGTGCTTGCTGTAGCACACGCCGGCTCGATCCGCGCCCTGCTCTGCCACGCACTCGGCCTGCCCGCGCAACGCGCGTACGCGGTGCGCATCGACCACGCCCACGCCGCGCGCATCCGTACCCGGGCCGGGCAGTTTGAAGTATCCTATGTCAATTCAACCCGGTTTGAATCCGAGTAAGACGCACGAGTTCAGGAGTTCCACAATGCAGCATTTTCCACAAAATCAGGTTTCGCCGCGCAACTGGATTCTGGCCGCGATGATCGTCTTCGCCGTGGCCGTGCGCCTGGTCATCAACTACGTGCCGGGCCTGCTGCCTTACAACTTCACGCCGGTGGAAGCGATTGCCCTGTTCGGCGGCGCCTACTTCGTGAATCGCCGCCTCGCCTTCGCCGTGCCGCTGATCGCGATGCTGTGCGCGGACCTCATCATCGCCACCAGCCTGCCGCGCGAATGGGTCGGGGACTGGCTCGGCACGCTGCCGGCTGTGTACGGCTGCATCGCGCTGACCGTGCTCGGCGGCATGCGCCTGTCGCGCAAAATTAGTGCGTTTCGCGTGACCAGCTACGCGTTCGCCAGCGCCGTGATGTTCTTCCTCGTCACCAATTTTGCCACCTGGCTTTCGGCGCAGACCGGCGCCGGCGCGGCGTGCACGCAAAGTCTGAGTGCGTGCTTTGTCGCCGGCATCCCGTTCTTCCGCGGCACCCTGGCCGGCACCTTGCTGTGGAGCACGATCCTGTTCGGCGGATTTGAACTCCTGCGCCGGCGCTGGAGCGTGCTGACCACCGCCACGGCCTGATCCTGCGCGGTGGGCAACCGCCTTTCCAAAATCTACACGCGCACCGGCGACGACGGCACCACCGGTCTCGGCGACGGCTCGCGCACGCCCAAGGATTCGGCGCGCGTCAGCGCCTACGGCACGGTCGACGAACTCAACAGTGCCATCGGCATGGTGCTGGCACAGGATCTGCCCGATGCCGTGCGTGAAACGCTGATCCAGATCCAGCACGACCTGTTCGACCTCGGCGGAGAGCTGTGCATTCCCGGCATGGCGATGATCCACGATACCGATGTCGCACGCCTGGAATCCACACTCGACGGCTTCAATGCCGACCTGCCCGCGCTCAAGGAATTCATCCTGCCCGGCGGCGGCATGGCGGCGGCGTGCTGCCACCTGGCGCGCACGGTGTGCCGGCGCGCCGAACGCGAGACCGTCACGCTGGCGCGCACCGAATCTGTGCGGCCCGAGGCAATCCGATATCTGAATCGCCTTTCCGACCTGCTGTTCGTGCTTTCGCGCGTGCTTGCCCGCGCGAGCGGACATGGCGAAGTGTTGTGGAACCACGAACGCAGA
>JAFEFD010000383.1 GCA_018240765.1 Pseudomonadota bacterium
ATCATCATCGGGATCATCCAGTTCGCGAGGCCGACGAAGCTCGGCATGATCGCGCCGAAGATCATCACCAGGCCGTGCATGGTGGTCATTTCATTGAAGAAATACGGCTGCACGAATTGCAGGCCAGGCTTCATCAATTCGGTGCGGATCACACCCGAGAACGCGGCGCCGACACAGACCATGATGAACGCGAAGATCAGGTACAGCGTGCCGATGTCCTTGTGATTGGTCGAGTACACCCAGCGATGCAGGAAGCCGTGCGGCTTGTCGTCGTGGTGATCGTCGTGGTGTGCGGTGGCGTGGGTAGTCATGACAGCCTCGTGGAGCGCGGTGTTACAACGGATATGCGGAATCGACCGGGTTACGGAGCGGACGGCGCCACGGTTGGGGACGTTGCCGGCGCATTCGCCTTTACCGCGAGTGCTTCCTGCTCGTCCAGCCACTTCGTGAATTCGGCCTTCGGCACGGCCTTGACCACGATCGGCATGAAGCCGTGGTCCTGGCCGCACAGCTCGGCGCACTGGCCGCGATAGATGCCCGGCTCGTGGATGTTGGTCCAGTCGTCGTTGATGATTCCGGGGATCGCGTCCTGCTTCCAACCCAGTTGCGGCACCCACCAGGCGTGAATCACGTCATCGCCGGTGACCACGAAACGGATCTTCGTGTCGGTCGGCAGCACCAGTGGATGATCGACGTCGAGCAGATAGGTGTTGCGCTCCACGCCCTGGGAGTCCTTGTCCTTGACCGCCCAGGGATCCTGGCCGGAGCGCAGTTCACGGGTGCGATCCGAGCGTGGATCGATGCGCGAAATGAAGTGCACGTGATAAGGCTTTTCGCCGACATTGAGGTAATCGTAACCCCATTTCCACTGGTAGCCGGTGATCTTCACCGTCATGTCGGATTGTTCGGTGTAGGCCATCTTGATCATGATGTTGGTCGCCGGCCAGGCCAGCGCGACCAGGATCAGGATCGGCACGATCGTCCAGATGGTTTCGGCAACCGTGTTGTGGCTCCAGGTTGCCGGCACGGCACCCTTGGATTTGCGGAACTTGACCATGGCCACGATCATCGCGCCGAACACGACCACGCCGATCGCGATGCACACGTACAGACCCCACATGTGCAGGTCGTAGACCTCGCGCGAGGTCTGCGTGACGCCCGGCGTCATGTTCAGCTGCCACGGTTCGGCCAGCGCGTGCGCGGCACCCGCAACGGCGGTCAGCGCGACCCCCAATCCCAACTTCCCCTGCATCGATCCGGCAGCCTTCATTAGTGTTCTACCTTGTCCCGAGTTCTTAAGTCCTGTTGCGCGAGTTCGCCTCGCGCAGCAGTCGTTCCAATCGTTGCGCCAAGTCCTTGCGCTCGACGTCGTTCAAGAACGCGCCAATTTCCGTTTCGCGTCCGTGCGAGCCAAGCCACAACCGGCTCGGCCAGCCCGGCCAGCGTCCCGCTTCCAAACGCACCCGCACCCAGTACGGCTGATAGTGTGTCGTCGCCGCACCCGCGATTTCCACATCCCGTGGCGTAATCGTGATCGACTGTCCGTGCGCGCTTGCGCGCCAGACCCGCACCACGCACCACGCCGTCACCGCCAGTACCAGCACCGCGAACGGCGGCGCCAGCACGATACCGCGTGCCGCTGCCAGTCCGGCGAATCCCATCGCCGCGACGCTTTGCGCGACCAGATACCCGATCAGCCCGGCGCGCGACAGAGAACGGTGCGGCACAACCTCGACCGAAACCGCGTCCTGCCTTTCATCTGCTGGAGCTACCCGAATCATCGCAAGTCGGCGCATCAACCCGTGAATGATAGTGAGCGCGGCTGACGCGGGCAAGTTTGGTCAAACTTCCCGGGCCGCGGACCCGCAGCTGAATTACAATGGGCGACCCCGAACGATCGGCCACGATGAACGCCATTCTCGCCTCCGAACTGCCCTTCACCGACGCGGCGCGCGCGCGCCTGACGGCTGCTTATTGCCGCGACGAAACACTGGCGATGGACGAACTCGTCGCCCAAGCCGCGTTGCCAGCAGCCGAGCGCGATCTCGTGCTCGCGCGCGCCACCGAGCTCGTCGCGCGAGTGCGCGCCAAGGCCGGCCAACAGTCCGCAGTCGAATCCTTCATGCGCCAGTACGATCTTTCCAGCGAGGAAGGCGTGCTGCTGATGTGCGTGGCCGAAGCGCTGCTGCGCATTCCGGACAAGGACACCGCCGACAAGCTCATCGCCGACAAGCTCGGCGAGGCGGACTGGGAAAAGCACCTGGGCAAGAGCGATTCTGTGCTGGTCAACGCCGGCACCTGGGGCCTGATGCTGACCGGCAAGTTCATCAACCTGGGCGAGGACACGCGACGCAATTTCGCCGGCGCGCTACGGCGCCTGGTCGGGCGCAGCGGCGAACCGGTGATCCGCCTCGCCGTGCGCCAGGCCATGCGCATCATGGGCCACCAGTTCGTGATGGGCCGCAGCATCAAGGAAGCGCTCGATCGCGCCAACGAGAAAGAAAACCGGATCTACCGTTATTCCTACGACATGCTCGGCGAAGCGGCGCTGACCCAGCCCGACGCCGAGCGCTACATGCAGGCGTATCGCGACGCAATCTCCGCACTTGGCGCGCGCGGACCCTTCAAAGACGTGCTTGATGCGCCGAGCATCTCGATCAAGCTCTCGGCGCTGCACCCACGCTACGAAGTCGCCAAGCGCGCGCGCGTGCATGCCGAACTGATTCCGAAGCTGCTGGAATTGGCGCAACTGGCAAAGAAAAACGCGATCTGTCTCACCGTCGATGCGGAAGAGGCCGATCGGCTGGAACTGTCGATCGAGGTCATCGCTGCCGTGCATGCGGATGCGTCGCTCGACGGTTACCAGGGCTTCGGCCTCGCCGTGCAGGCCTACCAGAAGCGCGCGCCGTTCGTGATTGACTGGCTCGCGGAAGCCGCGAAAAAAACCGGTCGCCGTTACTGCGTGCGCCTGGTCAAGGGCGCGTACTGGGATTCGGAGGTGAAACGCGCGCAGGAAGGCGGCCACGCCGGCTATCCGGTGTACACGCGCAAGCCGAACACCGACGTGTCGTATCTGGCCTGTGCGCGCAAACTGTTCGATTACGGCGGCGCGTTCTATCCGGCCTTTGCCACGCACAACGCGCACACCATCGCGGCGATTCATCACATGGCGCGCGGACGACCGTTCGAGTTCCAGCGCCTGCACGGCATGGGCACGGACTTGTACGCAGAGGTCATGGGCGAGAAAAACCTGAATGTGCCCTGCCGCGTCTACGCGCCGGTCGGCTCGCACGAAGATCTGCTGCCCTACCTCGTGCGCCGCCTGCTCGAAAACGGCGCGAATACCAGCTTCGTCAACCGCATCGTCGATGAATCGGTGCCGATCAGCGAACTGGTCGCCGATCCGATTGAAGTGGTGCGCGCGAATCCGAGCAAACCGCATCCGCGCATTCCCCAGCCGATCAATCTTTACGAATCGGCAGACAGTAGCCAACGACGGAAG
>JAFEFD010000384.1 GCA_018240765.1 Pseudomonadota bacterium
CGTGAAGCCTCTTCGGTCAATGGCTTGATGATGCACGGCAGCTTCAGCGTCTTCGGCAGCCAGACCTTGTGTCCGCGATAATAGACATGGAAGCGCGGGGTGCGCACGCGATGGAAGCGCAGGATCTTCTTGCACAGGCTCTTGTCATTGCACAGGAACAGCGAATGCGAACTGGCGCCCGTGCACGGCACGCCGAGCAGTTCCATGGTCGCAACGATGTTCTTGTCCCAATGCGGCGCGTTGCGAAAGGTCTCGCACAGATTGAAGATCACATCCGGCTTGATGTCGCGCACCGCATCGAGCAGCGGCCTGATGTCATCGTACAGACTCAGGCGATGCACCTCGTAGCCGCATTCGAGCAGCGCCTTCCACACATCGTTCTCGGTATAGCTGCCGTCCGGATCGGCGAACTCGGTGGCGAAGTCGTAGTCGGGTTTTACCGTGTACGGCAGGTCGAACACCATCAGTACGCGAGTGGACATGGCTATAGCTCTCCACGTAAACGCGTGGTGTAACGGTAGTTCATCATCAGCGTCGTGAGGTAGGTGGCGAGCTTCAGCAGCGCCACCGCATCGGTCTCGTCACTGACCAGACGCAGTGCGCGGCTGCGCGCGAGCACCGCGGTATAGACCTCGTTCACCATGAAGCGTCGTTCGCCGGTCCAGTTCGCCACCGTGGTCAACAGTGTCTTGCAGTGTGCTTGCAGCAACTTGGCGACCGACTGCCGTGTCTCGCCCTCTGGTTTCGCGGCGACGAACATGCGCAACAGGTTGGCGTCATGGAATTCCGGAAAATCCTCCGCTTCCACCGCGCGGCGTTTTTGATAATAGTGCTTGAGCGTGCTGCGGATCGTCGCGGCCTTCCACAACTGCCGGCCGCTCGCGCGCAGCGGCGGTTTGCCGGCGATGCTGGACATCAATTTATCGACGAACAGCAGCTTGTCGAGCGCCTTCCAGCCCTTGTACTTGCTGCGCCAGTCCAGGCCCGGCGTCAGCCAGACCGCGAACGTCTCGACGAAATCCTCGTCCGGGTGGTACTGCGCGTAGTAGTAATCCAGGTGCCGCACGAAGCTTTTGCTGTACGGACGGAAGCGATAGGTATCCTCGTACGGCGTCGACGGATGCCCGAACACGCGCTGCCAGCTGCGCTTGCGATTCAGATCATAGGCATAGGTGAGTGCATGGCCGCACTCGTGGCGCAACAGTTTCATGCACCAGCCGGGGTTGTCGCCCTCGGCCTCGAGCAGCATCTTCGTCTGCAACTTGATCAGGCGTGGGTGGGCCAGGTAAAACGGCACGCCGATCACCGGCTCGTTCTCCGGCGTCAGCCATTCGTCGGCCAGATAACAGCGTGGCGCGAACGGGATATTGCGCGCTTTCAATTCCTCGTAAAGCTGCGCAATGCACGCTTCCAGCCATGTGCCTTCGATGCGCAACGGCAACTCGGACAGGCGCAGCCCGAGCAGTTCGTCTTCGGGAATCGTCGCCAGGTCGATGGCTGGCTCGGCGGCATCCTGCGGACTCGACATTCGCGCGGATCAGGCTCTGGGAGAC
>JAFEFD010000385.1 GCA_018240765.1 Pseudomonadota bacterium
ATGACCGGCTTTTCGGCCACCGCCTGCGCTGGCTGCGTTTTCGCGGGAGCTTCCTGCGCTTGCACGGCAACCGGCATGCACTGCGCCTGGAGTTGCTCTTCTTGCGCACGCAACTGGCGCAGGCGGCCGAGCGAGCGCAGGTTCGACTGATCGTTCCATTCGGCTTTCGCCGCGGCGCAATCGCCAAGCTTGAAATAGGCGATGCCGAGGAAATGGTGCGGCAGATAGGGTTGCGGAACGCCTTCGATCCTCACCATGACCGGCGATTCCGGTCGCACCGCGAGCGCTTTTTTCAAGGCCTGTACCGCACGACCGTATTCGCCGTGATCCAGTGCCGCCAGACCATCGGTGTAGTCGTCCTCGAAATCAGCGCGCGCGATCGCCGGCGCGAGCAAGGCCGCGAGGGCAAGCACGGCAAGCGCGCGGCTACAGGCCGGCATGCTTGAAATACTCCTTCGCGTCCGGCGCCGCAAAGCCGGCCGTCAGCGTGGCACGCTGTTTCCCCTCGACCGCAATCGTCATCTGCCTGCTCTTGCCGTCGAGCGGCTGGCGAAACACGACGCTGTAGGTTCCGGCCGGCAGCTTGAGCAGCAACGGCGTGCTGTTGTCGTCGGGCAACGCGATTGCGCGACCGTTGCCGTCGGCCACCGCATCCACGCGTGCCCACGGCGTTGCGTTGAGCAGCAACTCGCCGGCATTCGCGGCGGCCTGCGCCTGCGCGGCCGCGACGATGCCGGCGCGCCAGCCGGGCATGTCCTGCACCAGCTTCGCCCACGCCGGATCCGCGGTCCAATCATCGCCGCGGCCCTTGACGAATGCGGCCATCACGTCGAAGTCGTCCGTGTTCACCGCGCCATGCAGGCGTTTGCCGATGGCCTCGACGGCGCGCGTGCGCAGAGCGAGCGTGTCCTTGTCGGTCGCATCGGCTGCCAGCAGTTGGGTGATGCCGTCGAAGGCGGCGCGCAATTCGGCGTCCGTGCCGGCGTCGAGAAAGGCGGTCACCTGGGCGTGTGCCTTCTGCCGGTTTTCGGCAGTCTGCATCTGGATCTGGGCCTGCGCGCGCGCCTGTTCGCGCGCCTGCGCGATGCGTTGCTGCAAGGCGGCCAGGGACTTGTCGCCGGGCAGGGCGGCGAGTGCGTCGGCTTCGATCTTCGCCGCGTCGTCGATGCGTTTGTCGGCCAGCGCCGCATCGCCTTGCGCGGCGAGTTGCTTGCCGATCTGTTCGCGGGCTTCCTCGGCACGCGCATTGCCCGGATCCTTCTGCTCGACCTTGCGCACGAAATCCAGCGCGCTGCCGTCACTGCCCGGCGCGGCGACAAGCAATTGCCCGGACTGGATCAGGGTCGCGGCGCGGTCGTTCCACAGGTTCACCAGTTCCTGCTCGTCATGGCTCAGGCGG
>JAFEFD010000386.1 GCA_018240765.1 Pseudomonadota bacterium
ATTCAGCGCGCGGCGCGAAGTTCGGCGTGAACAAGCGCGTGGCGTCCGGTGCGGCGTGCGCGGCGCGATCGAGTTCACCGGGCGAGACGCACTCCAATCCGAATCCCTGCGTGGCGATTTCACGCAGCAATGTCGGATGGGCATTGGCCTTGATCGCGTAAAACCAGCGATCCACCGCCGCGATCGCCCGTAGCGACTGCGCCCGTGCGCGCACGGTCGCCACATCGTAGACGAAATGCGGCGTTGCGGACTGCGCCAGCGCAATCAATTCGGTGCGGCGCGTGCGCCACCACGGCAGCGACTGCGCCAATTGTTCCTTTTTATACAATTCGCGCCAGCTCGGCCCGAATACGGCGCGATCTTCCACACGCATCGCTTCGGCCTTGATCAGCAACGCATGCAGGACCGGCATGAGATCCGAAGCGATCGCCTCATCGACGACGAAGGTGAGATTGAGGTTGTTCGAGGATTGCGAAATCAGGTGCACGCGCTGCGGGCCGAACTCGGCGAGCACATTCGAGAGCTTGTGCAACATCGAGCGCATGCCGCGCCCGACCAATGTGATCGCCGCGCACGGCGCGATGACCTTCACGCGGCAGACCTTCGCCAGATCCGCGCACAATGCCGACAACACGTCGGAATTGACCAGGTTTTCGCTCGGATCGAGTGATACGGTGACGTTCGTCTCGGACGTACCAACCAGGTCGATCGACAGGCCGTGGCGCTTGAAATGTTCGAACACATCGGCGAGGAAGCCGACTTGTTGCCACATGCCGATGGATTCCATCGAGATCAGGGTGATGCCGCCGCGCGAACTGACCGCCTTGACGCTGGGCGCGGCGTCTGCGGGGGCGACCCCGATTTCGGTGCCGGCCAGATCCGGGAAATTCGTGTCCTTGATCGCCAGCGGCACGCGCGCCTCGCGTAGCGGATTGATGCAGCGCGGATGCAGAACCTTGGCTCCGGTGGTGGCGATTTCCTGTGCTTCCTCGTAGTCCAGGCGCGACAGCAGGCGTGCATTCGGCACCTGGCGCGGGTTGGCACTGAACATGCCGGCGACATCTGTCCAGATTTCCACTTTTTCCGCGGCGAGCAAGGCGCCGAAATAGCTGGCGGATGTATCCGAACCGCCGCGCCCGAGTATCACGGTTTCGCCTTGCGCGTTGCGGGCCATGAATCCTTGGGTGACGAACAATGCTCCGCGCTCGGACAATGCCTGCGCGAACACCGGATCGGGCGCAGTCGGCACCGACGCCGACAGGTAGCGTCCCCAGGCATTCTGGTTCGGCATCGATTCCGCGCGCAGATGCTCGCGCGCATCCAGCCATTGCGCGGCAAGATGCAGGCGATTGAGGTAGGCGACGCCGAGCGTACTCGACAACTGCTCGCCCAGCGCCAGCACTTCGGCCTGCCACGCCAAGCCACCCGCGTCGGCGCGCACGTTCGCGACCAGCGCATCGAGACGCTCCAGCCAATATTGCAGTGGTGCGCGGTCGGCAAGTTCCAGTTCGGCGAACATCGCCTCGTGGCGCATGCGGATTTCGTCGCGCAGCAATTGACGCTTCGCCGCATCGGCAGACGCATCACCGAGCACCTTGAGCTTGTCGGTAATGCCGGACAATGCTGACACCACGATCAACACCGACTTGCCGCGCTCACGCCAGCCGCGGGCGATGGCAGCAATCTTGTCCCAGCGCTCACGCGTGGACACGCTGGTGCCGCCGAATTTCAGCACGATCCATGGTGCGGCGCGTTCGTGGGACATCAAAAGACGCTGGCGGCAAGGAAACCGCCATTGTCCTTGTGCAGCGCAAAAAGACAAGCAAAGAATAAGTCAAACCGATGGCGATCCGATGACGCATCAAATTGCGACAGACTGCGCCTTTTTTCCGCTATGATGCGCCCGCCGTCGGGTGTGCCCATCGTAGTCGATTCTGGCAGCCACCCGGCTTGGCCGCATTGGGGAATTTTTTGCGCAGCTGGACTTTCCGAGTCTCAAGCCACCGGAGTTGCACATGTCTCGTACTTTCTTCGTAAAATCACTGTCTATCCTGGCCGGCAGCCTGCTTGCTGTCGCAGCCGTAAACGCGCAGAACATCACCACGTCCGGCATCAATGGCCGCGTACTCGACGCCACGGGCCAGCCTGTCGCCGGCGCGACGGTGGTGATCCGGCATCGCCCGACCGGCACGGTTGTCGAAACCACGACGGATGCCGCGGGCCGCTATTCCGCGCAGGGCCTGCGCGTGGGCGGTCCGTTCGACGTTCGTGCGGACAAGGGCGGCACAACCTTCGCCGAACAGGACAATGTTTTCCTGCAACTCGGCCAGCCGGCATCGATCAACCTTGCGGCAGCGGCCGCAAAATCGCTGGATACGATCACCGTCAATGCCTCGTCGACCGCCTTGATGTTCGCCGCCGACAACAAGGGCCTTTCGACGAACATTTCGCAACGCCAACTGCAGGCCACGCCGACCGGCAACCGCTCGATGGACGACGTGCTGCGCCTGGATCCGCGCGTCACGGTGATGGACCAGGGCATCGGCTCGATATCGGCAAACGGCCAGAACAACCGCTACAACAACATCGCCGTCGACGGCGTGAGCCAGGGCGACCCGTTCGGCCTCAACGCGAACGGCCTGCCCTACCAGAAATCCCCGATCTCGCCGGAATCGATCGCCGAGTACAACATCGCCACCGCGAACTACGACGTGATTTCCGATTCCGTTGGCGCCGATGTCAACGCGGTGACCAAATCGGGCACGAACGAATTCCACGGCGACGCCTATTATTCCTACCGCAACGCCAAGCACCTGGTCGGCGACGCCGGCTGGCTGAGCAGTGGCACGCCAGGCTACAAGTACAACGGCTACCACCTGGACTGGACCGGCGGCTTCAATCTCGGCGGCCCGATCATCAAGGACACGCTGTTCTTCTTCATCGCCGCCGAGCATGAGCGCACGACCGGAATCGGCGCCGATTCGGTGAACGGCCTGGACTTCAGCCTCGGCGACGGTCCCTCGACGAGCAACAAGATATCCCCCGGAGACCTGCAGAAGGTCATCGACGCCGCGAACGCATTGGGCTTGCACCCGGGCGTGTTCGGCGCCGGCGCCGGCGGCCTGACCTACGACGACAAGCGGTACCTTGCGAAGGTCGACTGGAATATCGCCACCGGCCACCGCGCCAACTTTACCTATCAGCGCACCGACGAACAGCTGCCGGCAGTTGGCGGCAATTCCACCAACAGCATCGGCCTGTCCAGCTACACGTACACGAAGGCGATCCGGACCGACAATTACGTCGCCAGCATCTTCGACGACTGGAGCGAGAACTTCTCGACCGAAGCCAAGGTCGGCTACCAGAAATTCACTCAGGACACGACCGCGCCATGGCAACAACCGGCGATCGCGGTGAACCTGTCCCCCACGGGCAATGGGCCGACCATCAACCTCGGTGAGGAGCAGTTCCGCCACTACAACCACATTGACACGAAGAAGACCAGCCTGTTTTTTGCCGGCACGTACACCGCCGGCGATCACGCGATCAAGGCCGGTTTCGACTACAGCAGTACCGACATCTTCAACCTGTTCGGCCGTACCGAATTCGGCCAGTACACATTCTGGGGCATCAGCAATTTCGCCAACGGCATCTACAACAGCTACAACCTGATGCATCCGGCGCCCGGATACTCGCTGGCCGACATCGCCGCCGCCTGGACCTACACACAGTACAGTCCGTTCATCCAGGACACCTGGCAGGTCTCGCAAAACCTGTCGTTGCAATACGGATTGCGCGCGGACATCCCCAGTTCCGACGGCAAGCTGCCGCTGAATCCCAAGTTCCAGCAGGTGTTCGGCTATCCGAACAATTACACCGTCGGTTCGCACAACATGGTGCTGGAGCCACGCGTATCGTTCAATTACAACTTCGACAGCGACTACAAGACGCAACTGCGCGGCGGCGTCGGCATCTTCCAGTCCTCACCGCCGGCGGTGTGGTTGTCGAACCCGTATGCGAACAACGGCGTGACCCTGGCGTCCTATACGTCGTTCGATCCGTCCAAGGTTCCGTTCAGTCCCGATCCGTTCCACCAGAACATTCCGAGCAGCGGTCCGCCGCCGTTCGCGGTGGACACCATCGCGAAGGATTTCAAGCTGCCAAACTCGTTGAAGTTCAGTCTCGCCCTGGATCGCGAGCTGCCGTGGTGGGGCCTGATTGCCAGCGCCGAGTATGTGCACGTCCAGGTGATTGACGGCATCCTGTATCAGGCGATCAACTTCGGCGCGCCCACCGGGCTGTTGCCCGACGGCCGCCAGCAGTTCTGGAAGACGCCGGGCGAAGCGCCGAAATCGTCCGATGCGCTGGCCAACCAGAATCGTGCGTTCAGCACGCAGTCGACGCTGCTGACGAACACGCACAACGGCAAGTCCGACACGTTCACCCTCGGCGTCAACAAACCGTTCAGCAGCAGCCTGTCCGGTGGCGCCAGCATCACCTTCTCGCACGCCACGGACGTCGATCCCGGACTCGACACGATCGCCTACAGCGGTTACCAGCGCACCGCGCGCCTGAATCCGAACGCGGACATCCCGGGCACGTCGAATTACAACGTCCCGCGCAGCGTCAAGTTGTCGCTGAACTGGCAGCACAATTTCATCGACAACCTGCGCACGCAGGCGTCGGTGTTCTACAGCGGCCGCACCGGCAACCCGTACAGCTGGACCTTCAGCAACGACGCGAACGGCGACAGCATCTCGGGATTCGATCCGGCCTACATCCCGACTGCGAACGATCCCAAGGTGGCTTTCGCCGCCGGCACCTCGCCTGCCGTCATCCAGCAGTTCGAGGATTTCCTCGCCCACGACAAGTACCTGAGCGGGCATCGCGGCATGATTGCGGGACGCAATAGCGCGCACCTGGCATGGGCCAACCAGCTCGACCTGAGCTTCGCGCAGGAAGTGCCTGGCATCTGGGGCAAGGGTGAGGTCCGCTTCGACATCTTCAATTTCCTCAACCTGCTCAACAACAAGTGGGGCGAGCAGCAGGTTGCCGGCCTGTACAACACGCGCAACCTGGTCGGCTACGGCGGCGTCAACGCGAATGGCCAGTACGTGTATTCCCTGCCGACCGACAAGAACGGCAACTACCAGCCGCAGGCGCTGGCGTTCTACGACGGCGGTTTCTACGATCCCAGCCGCGTGGTTTCGCGCTGGTCGGTCATGGTGACGCTGCGTTACAAGTTCTGAACGCACGCGGATACGCAATTTGAAGACGGCGCCGCGAGGCGCCGTTTTCATTCGGCAAGCGCAAATCCGGCATTAGTGCGAAAATTGGGCGCAGGAGACCGCATGCATGCCCGACAATCCCTTTCGCCGTACCAAACCTGAGCCGGTTCCACCGGTCGCGGCCAGTGCCCGCGAAAAGACCCTGCCACTGCGCATCAACGGCAAGGCGTTTTTCCACAACGGCGACCCCGAGATGCCGCTGCTGTGGTACCTGCGCGACGTGCTGCGCCTGACCGGAACCAAGTACGGTTGCGGCATCGGCGCCTGCGGTGCCTGCACGGTTCTGGTCGACGGCAAGGCCGAACACGCCTGCATGCTGCCGGTAAAATCCCTGGCGCAACGGGAAGTCACGACGATCGAAGACCTGGCTGGCAAGGACGCGCTGCATCCGCTGCAGGAGTCGTGGATTGCAGAGGATGCAATCGGCTGCGGCTACTGCCAACCCGGCATGATCATGGCGGCAGCCGCACTGCTCAAACGCAAGCCGCATCCGGACGACGCCGACATCGACGCGATTCCGAACCTGTGCCGATGCGGCACCTATCCGCGCATCCGCGCGGCAATCGCGCGCGCCGCGAGCGCACCGGTCGAGGGCAAGAAATGAGCCTGGATCGGTCGCGACGCCGATTCCTCGTCACCAGTGCCGGCGCCGCTGGCGCATTGCTGGTCGGCTGGCGCGCGCAGGCGCAAGACGACCTGCCCTATCTGGGCGCGCGTTTTGCGCCACAGCAGCTTAGTGATTTCGTGCGCATCGAGACCGATGGCGCGGTCGTGATCGGCGCGCGCGGCTGCGAAGTCGGCCAGGGCGTCAAGACCGGGTTGCCCATGCTCATTGCCGAGGAACTCGACGCCGACTGGAGCCGCGTGCGCGTCGAACAATTGCCTTATGGTTACATCGAAGCCGACAGCGGCCCTGGCGATCGTTACGGCGATCAGGGCGTGGGTGGCGACGCCGGCCCGGCGGCGTGGACGCAACTGCGCCAGGCCGGGGCCGTCGCGCGCTGGCTGCTGGTGCAAGCCGCGGCGCAGCAGTGGAATCTCGACGCCGCGACCTTGCGCACCGAATCCGGATTCGTGATCGCCGCCGACGGACGCAAGCTCGCCTACGGCGATCTGGCCGCCAACGCGGCGACACTGGATGCGCCGGCGAATCCGCCGCCCCTGAAAGATGCGTCGCAGTTCCGCATCATTGGCAAGCCGGCGCGCAGCGTGGATGCGCGCGAGGTCGTGCTTGGGCGCACCGAATATGGCATCGACAGCTACCTCGGCAACACGCTGGTCGCCGTGATCGCGCGTTGCCCCTATCCGGGCGGCACGCTGGACACGCTCGACGATACGCAGGCACGCCAGGTAACGGGCGTGCATCGCACCATTATCCTGCCCGGGCCGAAATCCGATGCGCCATTCGACGGCGTGCTCGCCGCCGGTGTCGCCGTGCTTGCCGACGATACCTGGTCCGCGCTGCGCGGTCGCGACAAACTCAAGATTACGTGGAAACCGGATCCGTCCTGGGCAAAGGACTCCAGCGCTGGGCTGGAGGAAAAGGCCGGCGCGCTGCTCGGTGACGACGCGAACGCGACCGTGGTGCGCAACGACGGCGACTTCGCCAGGACGAAGAAGGCACCACATACGACGACGCTCAGCGCACGCTACCGGTTGCCGTTTCTGGCGCATGCCACGGCCGAACCGCCGAGTGCGACAATTGCCGTAACGAAGGACAAGGTCGTGCTGATTGCCGGGGTGCACGATCCGGATGGCGCGTCGCAACTGCTGCATGCACTTACCGGTGTGCCACGCGAGGCCATTGAAATCCGCCTGCCGCGTGCGGGCGGCGATCTGGGCCGTCGTGTGCACAACGATTTCGTCGCCGAGGCTGCGCTGGTTGCGAAGGAAGCCGGCGTGCCGGTCAAACTCGCATGGCTGCGTGAAGACGACTTGAGCCACGATTTCTACCGGCCGTTCGGGGTGCATGAATTGACCGCAACCCTGGATCGCAAGCAGCATCTTGCCGGCTGGTCGCATCGCGTCGCGGCAACGCCGCGCAACTGGCGCAACTCGCAACTGGCCGGCAAGCCAATTTTCGCCGGCCTGCTCGATGCCGACGCGTTTCCCGCCGGCCTGCTGCCCAACTTCCAGCAACTGTTTCATGCCTTGCCGTGCGGACTGCCGCGTGGCGAACTGCTGGGCGGCGTGCATGCTTTCCAGGCCTTCGCCACGCAATGTTTCCTCGACGAGATCGCCCACGCCACGCACCAGGATCCGGTTGTGTTGCGCATGGATCTGCTCGGCGCACCACGCATGCTGCGCCCCGGCTTCGACACCGGCCGCCTTGCCGGCGTGTTGCGCATCGCCGCCGGCAAGATCGACTGGCAGCACAAGCCGAAGAACGGGCACGGCTTGGGCATCGCGTGCCATGCCGGCGGCGGCGCCTATGCCGCGCATGCGTTCGAAGTTTCGGTGGAAGGCAACGACCTCGTCATCCACCGCGCCATATGCGCCATCGACGCCGGCCGCGTGCTCAATCCGCTCAACCTGCAGGCGCAGGCGAGTGCGGCCACTCTGATAGCGGTATCCGCCACGCTGCACGAAGCGATCACCCTCAAGAACGGCCAGGTGCAACAACGCAATTTCCCGGATTATCCGCTGCTGCGCATGGGCCAGGCGCCACACAGCGTGGACGTTCACAGCGTCGACAGCGGTGCCGACCCGGCCGATTTCCACGACATCGTCGCCGCCAGCGCGGCCCCGGCGTTGGCCAACGCGGTATTCGCCGCGACCACGGTGCGCGTGCGCAGATTGCCGCTGATGCCGGAGTTGCTGCGGCTGATCTGAGGAATCAGTAATCGCAAGCCTGTTCTTCGATTCGGCGTTTCTCCGCGGCGTGTTCGCCCGCCGCGTCTTCGGCTTGCGGCTGACCGACATCGTTGAGCGGATCAAGGGGATTGCCCATCACCAGATGCGCCATGTGCGCGCCTCGCGCCGCCGCCGTGGCGACTTGCGCGGGCGTTGGCGCGTCGTCGAAGCGGCTGCGCCGGCAATGGATGATGTTGTGGCCGCGCGCGAGCAGTTCGCGCCCGCGCGCAATCCCGGCCTGCAACGGTCCGATGAATCGCGCTTCCGGCGGCAATCGCACGGAGCCATCTCGGTTGAGCAAATCTGGCTGAGGTTGTGTGGCGGGAATCAGCGCTGCCGCCATCGACGAAGGCGCGGTCGACGATGTGGTTGTAGTTGCGGGACGCGACCGCGGCAGTGCAATGGGTTGCGGCGGCGCAGGCGCGGGAGGGTTCGATTCGTCAATCAATCGCACTTGCACGACGTCCTGGTTGCGCGGCTGCGACGGAAACCGGTCGGCATACCACAACGCAAAGATCGCGGCATGCAGTGTCAACAGCAGGGCCAATGCCCCCATTCGCGTCACGCGTGGCGCAGGCGCGAGGCGATTCAACGCGCGGGCGCGGACATCCGCATGCCAGGCATCGGTCGGCAACTCGATCTGTGCATCTTCCCTGTGCAATCGGATTCCCTTGGGAATGCGTCGGCATCACGGCGATATCAGCGACAAGCCTAGCCAGCACGGTGTAAATGCGCGGTTAGCGGTTCGTTAGGCCCTGCCGCAGCGCCGCTTGACCTGCCACGCCGAAAGGAGAACGCTTGACAGCCCTACTCGAAACGGGAGCGGCTCATGGCCTATACCACCGATGGCATCCGAAACATCGCGCTCGCCGGACATTCCGCCGCGGGCAAGACCACGCTGTTCGAGGCCCTGCTGCACGCGGGCGGCGTGATCGGCACTCCCGGCTCGGTCGAGCGCGGTACCACCGTTTCCGACTACGACCCGATGGAAAAGGAGCGCAAGCAGTCGCTGAACACGGCGATCGCCTCGATCGACCACGGCGATTGCCACATCAACCTGATCGACACGCCGGGCGCCGCAGACTTCCGCGGACCGACGCTTTCCGCACTGGCCGCCGTGGAGACCTGCGCCGTCGTCGTCAACGCGCACAACGGCATCGAGTACGGCACCCAGCGCATGATGCACCACGCCAAGTCGCGCGGATTGGCGCGCGTGCTGATCGTCAACAAGATGGACGGCGGCAACTGCCGCGCGCTGGTGGAGCAATTGCGCGAGACCTTCGGCAGCGAATGTCTGCCGATCAATCTGCCCGCGCAGGATGGCAAAACCGTGGTCGACTGTTTCTTCAAGCCGGAAGGCATAGCGGATTTTTCTTCCGTTGCCGAAGCGCACCAGCGCATCATCGACCAGGTCGTCGAGATCAACGAGACGGTCATGAATCATTTCCTCGACGTCGGCGAAGCCGGGCTTTCCGGAC
>JAFEFD010000387.1 GCA_018240765.1 Pseudomonadota bacterium
AATCTTCGTCATCTCCCAGGAAAATCCCACGCTCGACGGCTATGCGCGCGGCATGGCCTGGTATTACGACCAGCTGATCAAGGATGCGTTCGGCAATTATCGCCAACTGCTCCAGGATGTCACCTTGAGCCCGGCCATGGGCGAATACCTGAACATGGTCGGCAACCGTCGCGCCGACCTGACCCAGAACGTGCACCCGGACGAAAACTACGGCCGCGAAATCAACCAGCTGTTCAGCGTCGGCCTGGTGATGCTCAATCCCGACGGCACGCCGCAGCTCGACAGTGGCGGCAAGCCGATTCCGACTTACGGTCAGGCCACGATCACAAATTTCGCGCACGTGTTCACCGGCTGGAACTGGGCCGATTGCGACAAGAATTACGATTATCCGAACAATTCTCCGCCGGTGTTCAACGGCACTTACAGCGATCATTTCACCGATTGCTTTTCGCCGTACGAGGAACCCGACGCCTTCCTCAAGCCGATGCTCGCTTTCGATGTCGTCAATTATCCGGATACCGGCGATCCCAGTTACCACGACAACGGCACCGATCCGGTCAACGACGCACACAACAAGCAGTTGCTGGCCTACGATGCGACAGCAACCACCATTGCGGCCGTCAATGGCGGCGTTCTTCCCGATGGCGTCAGCGCCTACAGCGATGGCACCGCGGCGGGCGATTTGAAATTTGCGCTGGACAATATCTTCAATCACCCGAATGTCGGCCCGTTCATCGCCAGGCAATTGATCATGCGCCTGGTGACGAGCAATCCGACGCCGGCGTATGTGGCGCGGGTGGCCGGGATATTCAACAACGACGGCAGCGGCACGCGCGGCAATCTCAAGGCCGTGGTGCAGGCGATCCTGCTCGATCCGGAGGCGCGCTACGGGCAGTTCCACGACCCTGAATCGTTCGGCAAATTGCGCGAGCCGCTGCTCACGCTCACCCATTTCTGGCGTGCGATGGGCGCACAGCACCGCTGCGGCAACAACATCGCCGCCACGGCCAACAGTTCAGCCAGCATGTACGCCAACCAGCCGTATCGCTACGCCGGTTACGGCACGACGTTCGTGACCGGTCAAAGCACTTCCTACGGCGTCGGCGTCGATCAGGCGTCGCTGGATGCGCCAACGGTGTTCAATTTCTTCAAGCCCAGCTTCAGCCCGCCCGGCGAAGCCTCGGCGCGCGGCCTGGTCGCGCCGGAATTCCAGATCGCCACCGACAGCATCGTCGCCGGCTCCAACAACACGTTTGCGAACTATGCGTTGTACGGCAACTACGACATCAATGCCACGTGCGACGCGAACGACGACTTCGGCGATGTCGTGGTCAATTATTCGCAGGACAATGCGCTGGCCGGCAGCGCCAATGGCGGCGCGTCGGATCCGTCCAATCGGCTGGTGGACGCCTACAACATCCGCTTCATGTCCGGGCAGATGTCGCCGTACATGCGCGATCAATTGGTGAGCTAC
>JAFEFD010000388.1 GCA_018240765.1 Pseudomonadota bacterium
CCCTGCACCGTGCGCGAAGTGCACGATGCACTTTATGCGGATGACGGCGCCGGCTACACCACTGCGCTCAAGCTCATGCAGGTCATGCATGCCAAGGGCCTGGTCGAGCGCGATGATTCGCAGCGCGCGCATGTGTATCGCGCCGGCATCAACAAGCAGCGCACGCAGAAACGCTACCTCACCGACATGGCGCGCCGCCTGTTCAACGGCTCGACCTCGCAGATGGTGCTGCACGCACTGGGCAACCATCCCGGCGCTTCGCGCGAGGAATTGGCGCAGATCCGCGCCTTGCTCAACAAGATCGAGGCGGAAGGGGGCAGATCATGATCGCATCGATGAACTGGATGGCTGCGATCGACGCGATCGGCGCGGCATTGCTGCATTTCCTGTGGCAGGGCGCCGTGCTGGGCTTGTTGTACTTCGTGTTGCGGTCGCTGTGCACGACTGCGCACGCGCGTTATCGCCTGGGACTTTGCCTGATCGCTGCACTTGCGCTGTGCCCGCTGCTGACCCTGGCCTGGCTGTGGCCCGCCGCGGATTCGTCGGCAACATCCGGCAGTTTCGGGACCATCGCGGCGGTCGGCGCACGGGAATTGCCACGTTGGCAACTGCGTGCGTTCCTGCCGTGGCTGGTGGCGGTCTGGTTTGGCGGCATGCTGGTGATGGCGTCGCGTTCGCTGTGGCAATGGCGCAACCTGCAGCGCCTCGTACGCGATGCCGGCAACGCAGGTGCGGTTTGGGAATCGCGCTTGGTACACCTGCGTGAACGCTTCGGAATCACCCGTCCGGTTCGCCTGCTGGCCAGTGCGCGCGTGCTCACGCCGATGCTGGTCGGCTGGATCAAGCCGGTGATCCTGTTGCCGGTGAGCCTGCTCAGCGGATTTCCGCCGCAACAGGTGGAACTCATCATCGCCCATGAACTGGGCCACATCCGGCGCTGGGATTACCTCGTCAACCTGGCCCAGGTCGTCGTCGAAACCGTGCTGTTCTATCACCCGGTCGTGCACTGGATTTCACGCGACGTGCGCAATGCGCGCGAGGAATGTTGCGACGATCTTGTCCTGCAAGTCGCTTCGGGCAAGGCCCTGGCCTATGCGCGCGCGCTGGCCGGGCTCGAGGAATTGCGCCACGACCCGGGATTCGCCGGCGCGGCGCTTGGCGCAGGCGGCGGCGAGCTGCTGGCGCGCATCCGCCGCATCGTCGGTGTCGATGCGATGGCGCAGCCGGCGCCGCGGAACGTCTGGTTGCCCATGCTGCTGGCTGCGGCAACGCTGGCATTCGGCACCTGGCGTGCGCAACAACGTGCGGACGACCTTGCCATCGCGCTGGATGCCTTGCCCGCGCATACCCTGGCCTGGATCAGCGGCAATCCGCAATTGATCGCTACTCCGGACTTCACCGTGTCGCTGCCCGCTCCGCACATTGCGTCGTTGGTGCCGGCCACGGTGGCGCAACGCGATGCACACGACACCGTGCGCATCGAACCAGTGCACACCACGCTTGCAGGCGTCGCCATGGATCGCGTGCGCGATCTGGCGCCCGGACCGTTGCATACGGTTTTCGCGCCGGTACCGATTCCCGCGACGAATGCTGAAATCGCGCCGTCACAAGTCGTGCAACCGGCGTATCCGCAGCGCGCCATGCTCGGCGGCATCGAAGGCAATGTGGAATTGTCCTATCGCATCGCCGCCGACGGCGCGGTGACCCAGGTGCACGTGTTGCATGCGCACCCCATCGGCCTGTTCGAGGACGCGGCCAGGGCGGCGCTCGGCGCCTGGCGCTTCCCGGCAGCGGCCGCGGGCCAGGAGCGTACCCAGAATTTCGCCTTCGCCCTGCGCGGCAAGGACGACAAATGCCAGTCGCCAACCGGAACCCTGATCTGCCGCCATCCGGGGGATTGAATCGGGCGATTAACGAAAGTCCGCGCTGGATTTAACGCCGATTTAATCGCGCCGCACCTAGTATCGACCCCACTGTAGGCTGCTCGACACTCCTAAGGTCAGGTCAGGTGACAGGCAGATTACGGTAATCGGGGCAGTAGCTTTAGGCCCAAGGCAGGTGTGTTCCCCCAATGACAC
>JAFEFD010000389.1 GCA_018240765.1 Pseudomonadota bacterium
ACTTGAAGGTAGCGCTCAATTCCACCGTACAGCCGGAGGCGTGGATAGAGGTCACTGCCGATGTGCATGGCGAAGTGATCCCCTCTTCTAATCCAGTGGAGATGGGCGTATTCCGTACGACAAAACTGCCATTCGTGGTGCAGCTGAAAAGTCGCGACGGCAAGCCGGTAAAGCTTGGACGCGTTTCGTTGGAAGGTTTCAAAGCGGTAGCGACGAAGGAACCTTGCATCGGCGATGTGACGGGGTGCGCGCAGATTAGCGTCAAGATAGCAGATGATCAGACGACAGGTACGGTACATGGAAAATTGTTGGTTGATTTGCCCGACTTTCACCGTCAATTGCCCATCCAGATGGCCGGCTTGTACCTGCCGGAAAGCGTGAAGGTGCATTCACTGAACGAAGAAATGGAAAAGAACACCAAATCCAGCGCCGAGCCGCCGCCGCTGGACCTGAAATCGGCGCTGCAGAATTCGACGCAGACCCGTTCCGCTGCGCCGCCGGCCGATCCGCCTGGGCACGGTCCGCTGCTTAAATGGCAGGTGTCGAACGAGAACAACATCTATGGCTATCTGGTCTATCGCGGCGATGCCGAAAATGGCCCGTTCCTGCGCGTGAACAAGGACATCGTGCATGTCGATGCGGGCAAGGGCGACGGCATCACCTCGACTTACGCCTGGCGTGACGACTCCGCGACCGCCGGGAAGACCTACTGGTACTACATCGGCATGCTGTACCGCGACGGTACCAAGCAGCAGCTGAGTGGGCCGCAGGCGGTCAAGGCAAAGTAAGCAATCCCGTCGCCATCACGCAGCGATTCGCGCCGGCCTGACGCGCGGTTGCGGTCGCTGCCGCGCCTGCCAAAGATCGTAAGCGGATTGCATGCGTAACCAGACTTCGGCGCCGTTGCCGAGCCATGCGCCAAGGCGCAGCGCCATGTCGGCAGAAATTGCAGCGCGTCCGTTGACGACGCGCGAAAGCGTCACACGGGAAACACCCAGCGCGGTGGCCGCATCGACGATGCTCAGGCCCAATTCGGGCAATACGTCATGCTTGAGAATTTCGCCTGGATGGGGCGGATTGTGCATCTTCATGTGCGTGCCTTCAGTGATAGTCCTGGTAGTTCACAAGCACCGCATCGGGGCCGTCGAATGCGAACGTCAGGCGCCAGTTCGCATTGACTCGAATCGACCAATGTCCGGCGGCATCGCCCTTCAATGGGTGCAGATGCCAACCTGGGATGTCCAATGCTTGCGGATTGATGGCTTCGTTCAATGCCGCCAATTGGCGACGGAGTCTGTCGGCATGCGCTGCCTGGATTCCGGATGTCTTGCCGGTGAGAAAAAACCGCTCGATTCCCTTGTGCCGAAACGATTTGATCATGCCTGCAATGTATCGTTATGCGATACGAAGCGCAAGTGTCCCGAATTCAATCGATGCAAACGAAACTGGCCTGCTCGTACCAGTCGCCGAGCACGATGCGCTCGGCCTTGTTTCCGTCCACTTCAAAATGATGCGTGGCCGGACGGTGCGTATGTCCATGAATCATGCGGCGCACGCCGTGCGCTCGCATCGCGGCTTCGACCGCATTCTGATTCACATCCATGATTTCCGGTTGCGCATTCGCGGTGTGCTTGCGGCTTTCCCCGCGCGCCTGCGCGGCGAAGGCGCGGCGCTCCGCCAGCAGCTTGGCGAGGAAGGCGCGTTGCCAGGCCGGATCGCGCACGAGTTTGCGAAACTGCAAATACGCCGCGTCGTCGGTGCACAAGGTATCGCCGTGCATGAGCAGCACGCGCTCGCCGGACAACTCGACGACGGCCGGATCGTCGAGCAGGGTCATGCCGGCGCGCTCGGCATAATCGCGCCCGAGCAGAAAGTCGCGGTTGCCGTGCATGAAGAAAACCGGTACGCCGGCGTCGCGAACCTTGCGCGTGGCGCGCGCCACGCGTGCGTTCAGCGGCGCGTCGTCGTCGTCGCCGATGTAACTTTCGAACAAGTCGCCGAGGATGTACAGCGCATCGACATCCTTCGCCTGCGTGGCGAGCAGTTCCTCGAACGTATCGACAAGATGCGGCCGCGCATCGTCGAGGTGCAGGTCGGAGATGAACAGGGTGGGCATGGGTTGCCGGTCAGGCGGCACGCAATGGTGTAATGCGTTTCAGATCTTCATGAAGACGCTCGCGGGCGATTTCGGTATCGAATTTCGCCTGCAACCGCAGCCACCAACCATCGGACAGGCCAAAGAACCGACACAAGCGCAAGTCGGTGTCGGCAGTCACGGCGCGGCGCCCGGCAACGATTTCGCCGATACGCTGTGCCGGAACGCCGATTTCCTTGGCCAAACGGTATTGGCTCATGCCCAATGGCGCGAGAAACTCCTGGGAGAGCATTTCGCCGGGGGAAACGGGGTGGATAGCGCGCATGGGAATCTTCTTTGTCAATGATAGTCGACGATTTCGACATCGAGCGCATTGCCACGTTCGAATCGGAAGCACACACGCCATTGGTCGTTGATACGCACGCTCCATCGGCCGGCACGGTCGCCATGCAGTTTCTCCAACCTGTTGCCGGGCGGGGCGCGCATGTCCTCGATGCGCATGGCCAGATCCAATTGTTCAAGCTTGCGCAAGGCAGCGCGCTCGATTGGCGCCCACCGCCGCACGCGGCGACCTTGAAAGAGAGCTTCCGTATCGGCATCGCGGAAGCTCTCGATCATTACACAATAATAACGTCTTGCGTTATTAACGTCAAGCGTGACTAAGCCGGGCCTTATGGGACCACGCTGGCCTTTTCGATCACGATCGGCGTCTTCGGCACGTCGCTGACGAACGGGCCCTGCGGTCCGGTCTCAACGGCCTTGATCTTGTCGACCACGTCCATGCCGTCGACGACCTTGCCGAACACGGTGTAGCCCCACGACACGGTGCCGTTCGTGTCGGCGATGTAGTCCAGGCGCTTGTTGTCGACCACGTTGACGAAGAATTCCGCCGCCGCCGAATTCGGATCGGCGGTGCGCGCCATCGCGACCGTGCCGCGCAGGTTGGACAGGCCGTTGTTGGCTTCGTTTCGCACCGGCGCACGCGTGCGCTTGCGTTGCAGGTCTTTGGTCCAGCCGCCGCCCTGCACCATGAAATTGTTGATCACGCGGTGGAACACGGTGCCGTCGTAGAAGCCGTCCTTGACGTATTGCAGGAAGTTCTCGACCGTCTTCGGCGCCTTGTCCGGGTACAGCTCCAGGGTGATGTCGCCCATGCTGGTGTGCAGCAGCACCTTGGGATTGGCTGCAGGTGCCGGCGCGACATCGCCGGTTTTGGCCGGTTCGGCGGATTTCGGCGCCGGCTTGGCGGCGGGCGCAGCGGCAAACGCGGCGACGGGAACGAACAGGGCGAGGGCGCAGATCAGACGCTTGAACATGGCGGGCTCCAAAGGCCGGTTAGCGGAATCGCCATGATACGCAAATTGGCAGGGCGTTGTACCAGCCCTGCTCAGTATGCGCAGACCTCAAGCTTGATATCCAAGGCCTTGAGGTAGCCGCGTTCCTGGTCCAGGTCCGCGCGCGTGAGCGGGTGCGTGTCCAGCCAGGCGCGGGCGATGTCGGCATGCAGTTGGCTCGCCTCTGCGCGCAGGCTGACCGGTGCTGGCCGCGCGTCGCCCGCACGGCCAAGCAGGATCGCGAGTCGCAGCAAGGCTACGCTGCGCGCAACCGGCAGGCGCAAGCGCTCGGGCAAGGCACGCACGGCGGACGCATCGGGCTTGCGTCGCTGGCAGCGCAGCAGCACGGCCAGCACATGTTGTTCGTTGCTCGCGAAGCCGGCCAGGTCGGAATGTTCGACGATGTAGGCGCCGTGCTTGTGGTATTGGCTGTGCGCGATCGCGAGGCCGATCTCGTGGATGCGCGCGGCCCAGCCCAGCCACTCGCGTTCGGTCGGGCCGAGTTGCCACGCGGCGGCGACATCATCGAACAAGGACAGCGCGCAGGTTTCCACGCGCGCGGCATGATCGCGATCGACGGCGTAGCGGTGTACCAGCGCGTCGATGCTGGCGTCGCGCGGATCGCGATGCTCGGCGCGCCCGATCATGTCGTAGAGCAGGCCCTCGCGCATCGAGGTTTCCGCCACGCGCATGTGTTCAAGTTCGAGCGCGTCGAAAGCCGCTTCGAGGATCGCGACGCCGCCGGCGAAGATGCCGGCGCGATCCGCGCTCAATCCGGGAAACGTGATGCTGTCCATGTTGCCGCAGGCGAGTACCGCGTCACGCAGGCGCGCGAGCGCGGCGCGGGTGATGCCGGCATCGCTCCAGCCGGTGTCGCGCAGCACGGCGTCGATCGCGCGGATCGTGCCCGACGAGCCGATCGCCTCGCGCCAGCCGAATGCACGGTAGGCGGCGGCGAACTGCTGCAATTCCACCGCGATCTCGGTCTGCGCCTGCTGCCAGCGCTTGGGCGTGAGCTTGCCGTCCGGGAAGAAGCGCAGCGTACTGGCGACGCAGCCGACCTGCAGGCTTTCCGTTTTCAGCGGTTCGAGGTGCTCGCCGATGATGAACTCGGTGCTGCCGCCGCCGATGTCGATGACGAGGCGGCGGCCGGGCGTGTCGGGAATGCCGTGGGCGACACCGAGATAGATCAGGCGCGCCTCCTCGCGTCCGGAAACCACTTCGATGGCATGGCCAAGCGCGGCTTCGGCCGGCGCCAGGAACTGTTCGGGCGCGCGCAGCCGGCGCACCGCATTCGTGGCCACGGCGCGCACGCGCTGCGGCGGCAGGCCACGTACGCGCTGGCCGAAGCGGGCCAGGCATTCCAGCGCCTTGTCGCGGTGGACACTGTCGAGGCTGCCGTCGGTCTTGAGCCCCGCGGCGAGGCGGATGTTGTCACGCAGGCGGTCGATCACGCGCGGCTTGCCGTGCTCGTAACGCGCGACGATGAGGTGAAAACTGTTCGAGCCGATGTCGGCGGCGGCGAGCAGGTCGCCGTCGCGGATGGATTCGGCTGCACGCGCGCTCATGCGCACCACTTCGCCAGCAGCGCAGCCTGCGCCGAATGCGGCATGGCGTCGCCGCGCGCCGCGCGTTCGTAGCGGCCGTCGCCGTGCAGGATCCAGGCCTGGGTGTTGTCGGCAAGATAGTTCGCGAGCGTTTCGTCGTAAACGCGTTGCGCCAGTTCGGCGTCGAGGATCGGAAAGCCCACCTCGATCCGGCGCAGCAGGTTGCGCTCCATCCAGTCTGCGCTGGCGCAGTAGATTTCCGCCGCGCCGGCATTGGCGAACCAGTACACGCGGCTGTGTTCGAGGAAGCGGCCGATGATCGAACGCACGCGGATGTTTTCGGAAAGTCCCTTCACGCCCGGACGCAGCGTGCACGCGCCGCGCACGATCAGGTCGATCTCGACGCCGGCGCGCGAGGCCGCGTACAGCGCATCAACGACGCCGGCCTCGTTCAGTGCATTGAGCTTGGCGATGATGCGCGCGGGCTTGCCGGCGCGGGCGTGCGCGCTCTCGCGCTCGATCAATTCCAGCACGCGCTTGTGCAGGGTGAACGGCGACTGCAGCAGGCGCTTGAGCGTGATCGCGGGCCCGAGGCCGGAAATCTGCTGGAACAACGCGTGCACGTCGACGCCGATGTCGGGATCGGCCGTCATCAGGCCGAGGTCGGTGTAGATGAGCGAGGTCAGGTGGTGGTAGTTGCCGGTGGACAGGTGCACGTAGCGGCGCAGCGCGCCGTGTTCGCGGCGCACGATCAGCAGCATCTTGGCGTGAGTCTTGTAGCCGACCACACCGTAGACGACTTGCACGCCGGCTTCCTGCAGGCGGTTGGCGAAGGCGATGTTCTGCTCTTCGTCGAAGCGCGCGCGCAATTCGACCACCACCGTCACGTCCTTGCCGGCGCGCGCGGCGTCGATGAGCAGGCCGACCAGTGGCGAATCCGCGCCAGTGCGATACAGGGTCTGCTTGATCGCCAGCACCTGCGGGTCCGTGCTGGCCTGGCGCACCAGTTCGATCACGGCGTCGAAGGATTCGAACGGATGGTGCAGCAGGATGTCGCGCTCGGCGATCGCCTCGAACACGTTGCGCTCGCCGTCGAGCCCGGGAACCGGTCGCGGCGTGAAGCGGCGGAATTTCAGGTCCGGGCGCGCGATCTGGTCGCAGATGGTCACGACGCGGTGGATGTTGACCGGCCCGTTGCAGCGGTAGACCTGGGTTTCGTCCAGCTCGAAGTTGCGCATCAGGAAATCGGCGACGCTTTTCGGGCAGGATTCGGAAATCTCCAGCCGCACCGCGCGCGCGAAGCCGCGCCCGCGCAGTTCGTCGCGCAGCGCGTGCGCGAGGTTTTCGACTTCTTCCTCGTCGACGAAAAGTTCGCTGTTGCGGGTCACGCGGAACGGATACGCGCCCTTGACGCGCATGCCGGGAAACAGTTCATCGACGAATTCGAGCAGGATGCTGGACAGGAACACGAACTCGTAGGGGTGGTCGCACACCTCCGCGGGCAGGCGCACGATGCGCGGCAGCGAGCGCGGCGCGCGCACCAGGGCGACGTGGCCTTCGCGCCCGAACGCGTCGGTGCCGCGCAGGGCGACGGCGATGTTCAGGCTTTTGTTGAGGATGCGCGGAAACGG
>JAFEFD010000038.1 GCA_018240765.1 Pseudomonadota bacterium
CACGCGCATGGCGCTGCTCCGGTTCATGCCGACCGCGCCAATCCGCGCCGCGCGATCGCAAAGCAGATTGCCGTGAACGCCGCCAGCCACAGCAGGTGTCCGCCGATGCTGCCGGTCGTCGCCTGGCCCGTCGTCGTCAATGCAAGCTGGCCAAGATGCCAGGCCGGCCACAGCGGCGCGATCTGTTGCAGGAAATGCGGCACCATCGACAATGGCATCCACAAGCCGGACAGGAACGACATTGGCAAATAGATCAGATTCACGAATGCAGGAGCGGCCGAGGCGTTGGCGCGGCTGCCGACGATGAGTCCCAGCGCGCACATCGGCAGCGCACCAGCAACGGATACCGCGCCCAGCGCCAGCCACTGCACGAGCGGAAGACGCACGCCGCCGAGCGTGTACGCCATCGCGGCGAGGATCAGATAAATGATCGCCGCACACAGCATCGCCATCACGAGCTTGGCCAGCAGGTAAGCGCCGGGCGGCATCGGCGCGACGCGCTTGAGAGCGAGCCAACCCTTCTCGCGCTCGATCGCCACGGCCACGCCGAAACCGAACAGGCTTGGCGCCATCACGCCGAACACGCTGTAGGTGGCGAACAGATACCGCGCAGCGCCGGCGTTGCCGTGATTGAGCAACAGTCCGAACAAAAGGAAGAACAATGGCGGGAACATCAGCGTCGGTACCGCGAACGACGGCGTGCGCAGCAGGCGCAGAAATTCGTATTTGGCTTCGAGCAGGTAGGCCGGCAGCGCGCGATATGCCACGGCGGACACAACGGGAGTTTCGACGATGGCGTTCATTACGCGGCCTCACGAGTGATTTCGACAAACGCTTCGGCCAGGCCGGCGCGCTGGACTTCCAGTTCGTGCAAGTGCGCATCCTGATCGAGCAGGCGGCGCACCACGGCTTCGGCGGAGTCGGTGACGATTTCGATCCGGTCGCCATCACGTGCGGCGCGGCGCACATCTGGCCACTGTTCGATCGCGGCGGCGTCCGTCGTGGTGATGCAGCGGATGCGGCGCTGCGCGACGCGTGCGCGAATCTGCGCAACGCTGCCTTCGGCGACGATGCGTCCGCCAGCCAGCACGGTCACGCGATCCGCCAACGCTTCGGCCTCTTCCAGATAATGCGTAGTCAGCACGATCGCGCAGCCCTCGGCAACCAGCGTGCGGATCGTTTTCCACAGCGTCGCGCGCGCCTCGATGTCCAGACCCGTGGTCGGTTCGTCCAGGAACAGGATTTCGGCGCGACCGGCAATGGCGAGCGCAAACTGCACGCGTCGCTGCTGTCCGCCGGAAAGTTTGCCATAGCGGCGTTTGAGCAGATCGCTGACGCCGGCCAGTTGCGCGATGTCGGCGACGGTGCGCGGCTGCGGGTAGTAGCTGCGGAACAG
>JAFEFD010000390.1 GCA_018240765.1 Pseudomonadota bacterium
CGAAGTGTGCAGCAGGCGGTTGGTCAGCTGCGTGCCGATCGCGAACAGCACCTTGGCGCATTCCGCGCGCAAGTCGCCTTCGCACAACTGGAACAGGCGCTCATAGCTGATCTCGGCAAGATCGCACGAGGTGCGCGTGCGCACCATCACCTCGCGCCGCGGGGTTTCCACGAACAAGCCCATTTCGCCGATGAATTCGCCGGCATTGATGTAGGCCAGGATCAGTTCGCGGCCTTCTTCGTCCTCGGTGAGCACGCTGACCGAGCCGTCGATGATGAAATACAGGATATTGGCCGAATCGCCGGGGCGGATGATCGCCGTCTTGCCCGGATAGCGGCGTCGATGGCAATAACCCAGGAAACGATCCAGCGCTGCCTGGTCAAGCACAAGCGAACTGGGCGCCTGCACGCGATTGACGGCGCGCTGCAGCGTGTAGCGAAGCTCCATACCCGACTCCCCGGGGCAAAACGCGGCGATGCGGCGCCGATGACGTAGCATCATATCGGAATCCCGCCATCGCTGTGCAAACCGGCAAAAACGGTTTCCCCCACGGTGCGATTGCTCCATAATCCGCGCCTGTCGCCGACCGCCTTTCGAGGTACCCACCGTGGTCAAACCCCTTCCGCGCCTGCAACTGCAAGGTTTCAACAACCTGACCAAGGCGTTGTCCTTCAACATTTACGACATCTGTTACGCGGTCACCAGCGAGCAACGCGACCGCTACATCGATTACATCGACGAGCAGTACGACTCCGATCGCCTGACCAAGATCCTCACCGATGTGGCCGAGATCATCGGCGCGAACATCCTCAACGTGGCGCGGCAGGATTACGATCCGCAGGGCGCCAGCGTGACGATCCTGATTTCCGAGCATCCCGTGGTGGACAAGCTCGGCAAGGACGTGATCTCCGAGGCGATGGTGGCGCACCTGGACAAATCCCACATCACCGTGCACACCTATCCGGAGACACATCCGGCCAATGGCATCGCCACGTTTCGCGCCGACATCGACGTGGCAACCTGCGGCGTGATCTCGCCGTTGAAGGCGTTGAACTACCTGATCGACAGTTTCGAATCGGACATCGTTATCATGGACTACCGCGTGCGCGGCTTCACCCGCGACGTGCGCGGCAGGAAGCACTACATCGACCACCGCATCAACTCGATCCAGGAATACCTGGCCAAGCACATCCGCCAGAAATACGAAATGTTCGACGTCAACGTGTACCAGGAAAACATGTTCCACACGAAGATGCACGTGAAGGAATTCGACCTCGAAACCTACCTGTTCGAGGCACACGCCGAGGATCTGTCGTTCAAGGATCGCATGCGCATCGAGTCACTGCTCAAGCGCGAGATTGAAGAACTGTTCCACGGCAGAAA
>JAFEFD010000391.1 GCA_018240765.1 Pseudomonadota bacterium
ATGGCGTTCTCCACGACCCCCAGGGCCGGTTGCAGGATAGGAAAATACTACCACCGCTGGCTGAACCGGCCCCGTGCAGGATTTGGCGGGGTCCGGGTTGCGCAGTTGGCAACGAATGTGCCAACTGCATCACATTCTAACCGGCGTGTATGCCTTCGATTTCGAGCAGCAATTCACTTCGGCAGATATCGCCTTCGAGCAGCAGCAACGGCACCGCATCGCCGAGGCGCGCGCGCAAAAGCGCGCGAACGACAGGCATATCCGGCGCATGGCGCACATACACTTTCAACGGACTTTGCGCATCGAGCGACGCATCGCTGCCGGCTGCGTCGAGCAGGCTGCGCACATTGGCCAGGGTTTCATCGAGTTGCGCCGTCAAATCCTCGGGATGATGAGAGGCATGGCCGACGATCGCGGCGGTGCCGGAAATGTACAGCTGCGGCGAATCGGTCGGCGCGCGCATCGCGCGGGCGAATCCCGGCGCGGCCGGACCGTATTGGCGCGGATAGCGCCAGGCGTTGACCTGGCGCGGATTTTCGACGGCGCGTCCGGGCACGCGCGCCGCCAACGCGTAGACCTGAAGCACCCGCTGGCCGTCGCGAAGACCGATCGCGGTGGCAGCCGGATACGAAGAACCGAACATGCCGTTCATGCCAGCCGCGCGGCCGGCGCAGAACTGGCGGTAGCGCTCGCTATCGCCGCTGCCCTCGTTGATCGCATCCAGATAATTCCAGATGCGCAGGAAATGCGGCGTCGCACCGGCGCGCGACCATCGCGCCAGCGTCGCGTAGGCATGCTGCGCCGCGCCACTGATGCCGCCATGCATGGCTTCATCCACGTTCAATGCGACAAACGCGTAGTCGCCATCGCTGGACCACGCCAGTTCGCCTTCGCGGCCATGCGCAACGCGGCCTGATGTGCGCCAGATTTCCAGCGGCGCCGGCGTTTCGCTGCGCAGGCGCACACGCAGCCAACGCGGATCGGGATGCGCCTGCGGCGCGTCGCCGAAACCGATTACGGTCAGCGTATCGGGTTGCGCCAGCACATCCGTGGCGGATGCAGTGGAATATTCCACTCGCAGTGGCGCAAGCGGCGTGGATACAGCGGATTCCAGGGCGCGGCTGGGACGGACGGTCATTTCAGGAATGATACTATGGGTAACGCGATCGTCCTTGATCGCAAATCATCGGAAAACGCATCGCAAGGCCGGTTCTGGGGAACGTCACACCGCATGTCTACGCAAT
>JAFEFD010000392.1 GCA_018240765.1 Pseudomonadota bacterium
CTGTTGGCCGAAGCGCGCAAAATCGCGGGCACCCCGGTCGGGAAATTCGCCGTGAAAGTGGCACCCCTGCCCCCCGTTCCCCCGGAGCAGATCAGGCGTAGACCGCTTTCATGTGCCGCTGCCGAGCATCTAAGGACAGCGGCGCATTCCGTCGCCGACCCGGAACTCCGGGCCGCGTACCTCCGTTTGGCATCCCTTGCCGAATAGTTCTTCCCGAGACGGGCATGATTCTGCCCGCAGGCGCCGCCGTCTTGCGTGACGGCGACGTTAAACCTTACATCGCCTGAGCCGGGTGCGCATAGGAAATCGGCGCCTTGGCCGGATCCTCGAAAACGACCTCTTCCCAGGCCTTCCTTTCGGCAATCAGCGCGCGCAGCAGCTTGTTGTTCAATTCGTGGCCGGACTTGTGGCCGTAAAACGCGCCGATCAGACTGTGCCCAAGCAGGTACAGATCGCCGATGGCGTCCAGAATCTTGTGCTTGACGAATTCATCTTCGTAGCGCAGGCCGTCTTCGTTGAGGACGCGGTAGTCGTCCAGCACGATGGCATTGTCCATCGAACCGCCGAGCGCGAGGTTTTTCTCGCGCAGCATTTCAATGTCGCGCATGAAGCCGAACGTGCGTGCGCGCGAGACTTCCTTGACGAAGGACGTCGTGGAAAAGTCGATCTCCGCGCTGGAACTGCGGCGGGTGAAGATGGGGTGGTCGAAATCGATGGAAAAACCGACCTTGAAGCCGTCGAACGGCTCGAAGCGCGCCCATTTGTCGCCGTCGCGCACGATGATCGGCTTCTTGATGCGCACGAAACGCTTGGCTGCGGCCTGTTCCTCGATCCCCGCCGATTGCAGCAGGAACACGAACGGGCCGGCACTGCCGTCCATGATCGGCACTTCCGGCGCGGACAGGTCCACGTAGGCATTGTCGATACCGAGGCCGGCGATCGCCGACAGCAGATGTTCGATCGTGGCGATGCGCACATCGCCCTTGACCAGGGTCGTGGAAAGACGGGTATCGCCGACGTTCTCGCAACACGAACGGATCTCGACCGGCGGGTCCATGTCCACGCGACGAAAGACAATGCCGGTGTCGACTGCGGCCGGACGCAAGGTCATGTAGACCTTTTCACCGGTATGCAAACCGACACCCGTCGCGCGAATCACATTCTTGAGTGTGCGCTGTCTGATCATTTTTTTATGTGTCCCCTGGGGCAGGAGCGGCAAAACGCGCGGAATCGTAACACAGCCGAAACAGCCGGAAAAGTAAAACGCTGCAAATTACCGACACTATGTCGCAAAAAAGCAACACAAATCAGGGTCTGGTCGGACGCGCGCAAAAAAAGCGGCGACTTTGCGTCGCCGCCATGGGCGGAGAATGACACGACTACGCCGTCGTGCCTGGGTTGGCGACTGCGGAAAGCCGCCGTTGGCGGAACGCGTTCAGTCCGCCTGCTTGCGCAGGAACGCCGGAATATCCAGCAATTGTTGCTGTTCGCTTTTCGTCCGCGCCGTCTCCGCGACAGCTCGCGTCGCCGGCGTGGTTGGCGTGGCATCGAGGTAATCGACCGGCATGTCGTCGGTTCCGGTGCGCTTGAGTTTGACCAGCTGCGGCCGCTGGGCGACGACCTGCTCTTCGCGGCGCACCACGTGCCGCGCCGTGTTGCGGTTCAAGCCGGTCGCAACCACGGTCACGCGCACCTCGTCCTGCATTTCCGGATCCAGGGCCATGCCCATGATCACTTTTGCGTCGTCCGAGGCAAATTCGTGCACGATCCTGCCGATCTCGCTGTATTCCTGCAGGGTCAGGTTTTCGCCAGCGGTGACGTTTACCAGCAGGCCACAAGCGCCGGTCAGATTCACGTCCTCGAGCAAGGGATTGTTGATCGCCGCCTCTGCCGCGGCAACGGCGCGGTCGTCTCCGCGCGCGCTGCCGTTGCCCATCATCGCCATGCCCATTTCGGACATGACCGTGCGCACATCGGCGAAATCGACATTGACCATTCCCGGATGGGTGATCAGGTCGGCAATGCCCTGCACGGCGCCGAGCAACACGTCGTTGGATGCGCCCAATGCCGCCTTGAAGGCGACGTTTTTGCCGAGCACCGGCAATAATTTCTCGTTCGGGACGGTGATCAGGGAGTCGACGTGCTGGGCCAGATCCTCGATGCCCTTGAGCGCGGCCTGCATGCGCTTGCCGCCCTCGAACACGAACGGCTTGGTTACCACGGCCACGGTGAGAATGCCCTGTTCCTTGGCCAGTTGCGCGATCACGGGCGCGGCTCCGGTGCCGGTGCCGCCGCCCATGCCGGCCGCGATGAACACCATGTCGGCTCCGTGCAGGATTTCGAGGATGCGCTCGCGATCTTCCATCGCCGCCTGGCGGCCAACCTCGGGATTGGCGCCCGCGCCGAGCCCTTTGGTTACCGTGCTGCCCAACTGCAAGGTATTCTTCACACCCGTTGTCTTCAGTGCCTGCGCATCGGTGTTTGCACAGACGAAGTCCACTCCGTCGACATTGGCGCCGACCATGTGCGCGACTGCGTTGCCGCCGCCGCCGCCCACGCCAATGACCTTGATTACTGCATTCGGTGCGAGTTTTTCGACAAGTTCGAACATGATTCCCAACCTCCGCTAGCCAGGGTTAAACGCGTTGAAATAGTTGTAGTTCGCCGCCGGCGCCTCCGTAGCTCCGCCAGCCGCATGGGACAGGCGTATGTCCCGTGCGTTGCCCGTTACCGGGCCTTTGGATCCGTTTCGGACCCTGCCGTGCTTCCCTGCGCGGCGTGCTGCTAAAACTCTCCTTTAATCCATTGCATTACTCGCTCGAACGCGCCGCTCGCACCGCTTCCCGGCGCGGCGATCGGCGTGCGCACGTTGTCCTGCTTGCTGCCGTACAACAGCAGGCCGACGCCGGTCGCGTGGATCGGATTGCCGACCACGTCGGTCAACCCGGTCACGTGCTGCGGCAGGCCCACGCGCACCGGCAGGTGGAACACTTCCTCGGCCAGCTCGACGACACCTTCCATCTTGGATGAACCGCCGGTCAGCACGACGCCGGCGGCGACCATGCTTTCGAATCCGGAGCGGCGCAGTTCGGCCTGCACCATGCCGAACAATTCCTCGTAGCGCGGCTGCACCCACTCGGCCAATGTCTGCCGGGCGAGACGCCGTGGCGGGCGGTCGCCGACGCTGGGCACCTGGATGGTTTCCTCGGCGTGCGCGAGCTGTGCCAACGCGCAGGCATACTTGACCTTGATTTCCTCGGCGTGCGCGGTCGGCGTGCGAAAACCGTGGGCGATGTCGTTGGTGACCTGGTCGCCGCCGATAGGCAGGCTGGCGGTGTGCCGGATCGCGCCCTGTATGTAGATCGCAATATCAGTCGTGCCGGCGCCGACGTCGACCAGGCACACGCCCAATTCGCGCTCGTCCGGCACCAGGATCGACTTGCTCGAAGCGATCGCCGCCGGAATCAGATCATCGACCTGCAGGCCGCAACGGTTCACGCATTTGGTGATGTTCTGCGCCGTGCTGACCGCGCCGGTGACGATGTGCACGTTCGCTTCCAGGCGCACGCCGCTCATGCCGATCGGATGGCGGATGTCTTCCTGGCCGTCGACGATGTATTCCTGCGGCTCCTTGTAAAGCACGCGCTGATCGGCCGGTATTGCCACCGCGCAGGCCGCGTCGAGTACATGTTCGATATCCGCCGGAGTCACTTCGCGGTCGCGAATAGGGGCTGTGCCATGGGAATTGCGCCCGCTGATGTGGCTGCCACTGATGCCGGCGTACACCGAGCGGATCTCGCAACCGGCCATGAGTTCGGCTTCTTCGACTGCGCGCTGGATCGACTGCACCGTCGATTCGATGTCCACGACGACGCCGCGCTTGAGCCCGTGCGAGGCGTGCGAGCCGATGCCGATGACCTCCACGCTTTCGCCTGGCGCGTATTCGCCGACGATCGCCACCACTTTCGAGGTGCCGATGTCGAGGCCGACGATCAGGGATTTGTCGTTCTTGGCCTTTATCATGAATGCGCCTCGGGCTTGGGCGACGCAGGCGCGCCCGTCTTGGATGGGTCGTTTGGTTGTGTGGAAGGCGCAGGATTGCTCGCCCACAGCACAGCGAAACCATTGCTATAGCGCAGATCCGCATGCTGGAAACCGTTTGGGTGCGCCGTGGTCAGCTGCGGCAGCACGGCGAGGAATCTGGTCAGGCGCACGTCCGCCTGCTTGTGGCCAAGAGCGATCTGCGCGCCGTTGGCCAGCGTAAGCGTCCAGCTGCCGCGCGGATTCAGGCTCACGCCGGACAACACCATGCCGCTGCCGGAAAACCGGTGCACGAGATCGGAATAGAAGCCCACGACCTGAGCGCGCGCATCATCGGGTCCGTCGAGCTGGGGCAGTCCCTGCAATGCGTCGCCGCCCGGCACCGTGAACACCGCACCTTCGCGGTCGATGAGACGGTTGGCGCCCCAGCGCGCAAACGGCAAGCGTTCGCGCACCTGCAGGATCAGCGTATCCGGCCAGCGCTTGCGTGCTTCCACGCTGGCGACCCAGGGCAGGCGCGCGACGGCGGCACGGACATCGTCCAGATCCAGCGCAAAAAATCCCTTTCCGAGTTGCGTAGTCGCGGCGGCGCGGATCTGCTCGGCGCTGACGTGGTTGTATTCGGCTTCGACTTGCAGAAAACGAACCGGCCAGCGATCCGCCGCGAACCAGCCCTGCAGGACGCCGATGACCGGCAACGCGACGATGGTCAGCGCGATTAGCCACGATACGGTCTTGAGCAGGATCCTGTTGCTCATTGGCGACCTCCGGTGAAGCTCGTTTCCAGAATGCGCCAGCACAGTTCTTCGAAATCAATACCGACCGCATGCGCGGCCTTGGGTACCAGCGAGTGGCTGGTCATGCCCGGCGTCGTGTTGACTTCAAGCAGGAAGAATTTGCCGTCACGATCGCGCATGAAATCCACGCGTCCCCAGCCGGCGCAACCAGCGGCATCGAACGCGTCCACTGCCAACGCATGGATTTCCGTTTCGCCGGCGTCGTCGAGTCCCGGGCAGATGTACTGCGTATCCTCGGCGACGTACTTGGCATGGTAATCGTAGAACTCGCCTTTCGGCACGATGTGGATCGACGGCAATGCCAGGCCCTGAAGGATGCCGACCGTGAATTCGTCACCGTCGATCAATTGCTCGATCAGCAATTCGCCGTCGTAGCGCGCTGCCTGTTCCACCGCGGCGGCCAGGTCGTCCTGTTTGCGCACGCGCGTGATGCCGACGCTGGAGCCCTCGTGCGAAGGTTTCACCACGACCGGCAGCCCGACCGCCGCCACCGCTGCAGCCACGTCATCGCCGCTGGCAAGGCGCCGATAGCGCGGCGTGGGCATTCCGAGCGAATGCCACACCTGCTTGGTGCGGATCTTGTCCATCGACAGCGCCGAGCCAAGCACGCCGGAGCCGGTGACCGGCACGCCGAGCGAGGCGAGCGCGCCCTGCAGCACGCCATCCTCGCCGCCGCGGCCATGCAGGATGTTGAACACGCGCGCAAAATGCCCGGCGCGCAGCGCGTCCAGCAACGCGGGAATGCCGTCGATGCCGTGCGCATCGACCCCACGTGCCTTCAACGCGGCCAGCACATTGGCGCCGGAATTGAGCGACACCTCGCGCTCGGCGGAGTTTCCGCCCATGACCACGGCGACGCGTCCGAATTGTTTGGCATCGGTGATGCGCATGTCAGTTCACTTTTCCACTTTTCAGCATTCCGGCAGCGGCGATTTCGTTCGCCACCGCGCCGATGTCGCCCGCGCCCATCATCAGCAACAAATCGCCGTCGCGCAGCAGCGCCGGTAACGCAGTCTCGAGTTCACGCGCCTGTGCGACGAACACCGGATCGACCTTGCCGCGCGCGCGCACCGCGCGCGCCAGGGCGCGCCCGTCGGCCCCGGCGATCGGCGCCTCGCCCGCCGGATACACGTCGGTCAGCACCAGCACGTCGGCCTGCGCGAGCACCGCGGCGAAGTCGTCGAGCAGGTCGCGCGTGCGCGTGTAGCGATGCGGCTGGAAGGCGACGACCAGGCGCCGGTCCGGCCAACCGCCACGCGCGGCGGCGAACACGGCCGCCAGTTCGCGCGGATGATGGCCGTAGTCGTCCACCAGCAATGCCTTGCCACTGTCGACAGCGACCTCGCCACGGTTCTGGAAACGCCGGCCAACGCCCTGGAATTTTTCCAGCGCGCGCGCGATCGTTGGCGCATCCACGCCGAGTTGCCAGCCGACCGCGGCGGCGGCCAGTGCGTTGCGCACGTTGTGCAATCCGGGCAGGTTCAATTCCACCGCCTGCGTGGATTCATCCGGCAGATGCAGATTGAAATGCATGCGCGGGCCATGCTGGCGGACATCGCTCGCGCGCACGTCGGCCGCGGCGTCGATCGCGTAGGTGAGCGTGCGTCGCGCCGTGTCACGCGCAAGGTCCGCCACGTTCGCATCGTCAACGCACAGCACCGCCACGCCATAGAACGGCAGGCGGTGCAGGAAATCCGCGAATGCTTTCTTCACCCGCCCGAAATCGCCGCCGTAATTTTCCAGGTGATCGGCGTCGATGTTGGTGACGATGGCGACGACCGGATTGAGGAGCAGGAACGAGCCATCGGATTCGTCCGCTTCGGCAACGAGAAACTCGCCGCTGCCCAGGCGCGCATTCGCACCGGCGGCGATGAGCTGGCCACCGATCACGAAAGTGGGATCCAGCCCCGCTTCGGCGAGCACGCTCGCCACGAGACTGGTCGTCGTGGTCTTGCCGTGGGTGCCGGCGACCGCAATGCCGCGGCGGAAGCGCATCAGCTCGCCGAGCATTTCCGCGCGCGGCACCGCCGGCACGCGGCGCGCGTGCGCGGCGGCGAGCTCGGGGTTGTCCGCGCGGATCGCGCTGGAAACGACCAGCACGTCGGCGTCGGCCACGTTCTCGGCAGCGTGTTCCTTGTGGATTTGTATACCCATTCCGGCGAGGCGGCGCGTGGCCGCCGAATCGCTGCGATCCGAACCGGAAACCGCATAACCGAGGTTATGCAGGACTTCGGCGATGCCGCTCATGCCGGCGCCGCCGATGCCGACGAAATGTACGCGCCGAAAGTCGGACATGATGTCTGCATGCGCAGTCAGGCGGCGCGGCGTCATTGCGCAACCTCCATGCACACCTGCGCGATGCGCGCGGCGGCATTCGGCTTGGCCAGCGTGCGCGCGGCTTGCGCCATGGCCAGAAGATGCGCGCGATCGCCGATGGACTCGAAAGCACGGCCCAGGCGGCTGGGGAAATCCGCGCCTTCGGCGACGAGTTTGGCACCGCCGGCGGCGACCATCGCCTGAGCATTCTTCGTCTGGTGATCGTCCACCGCATGCGGGAACGGCACGAGGATCGACGGCGCTCCTGCGGCGGCGAGTTCGGCCAGGGTCAACGCGCCGGCACGGCAGATGACCAGGTCCGCCCAGGCGTAAGCGGCGGCCATGTCCTTCTCGAACGGCACGACTTCGGCGTCGATGCCGGCGGCAAGATAGGCATTGCGTGCCTTGTCGAAATGCGCCTCCCCGCACTGATGCCGCACTTCGACCGGAAGCTTCGTCCCGCGTCGGCGCAGCACTTCGGGCAGCGCGGAATTCAGGCTCTGCGCACCCTGGCTGCCGCCGAGCACGAGCAGCTTCAATGCACCGCTGCGGCCGGCGTAACGCTGCGCAGGCGCGGTAATCTTCGCAATCGATTCGCGCACCGGATTGCCGACCCATTCCGCATTCGCGAACACTGAGTCGAAGCCGGTCAGCACACGCATGGCCTTCTTCGCGAGCAGGCGGTTGGTCTTGCCAGGGATGCGATTCTGCTCGTGCACGACGAGCGGAATCTTCGCCAACCACGCGGCGATGCCGCCTGGCGCCGCCGCATAACCGCCCAGGGCCAGCGCGCTGCGCGGAGCATGTTTCCTGATCAGCCTGCGCGCAGCCAGCACGGCGCCACCGAGCTTGAACGGCAGTGCAAGCAGCGTAGCGATGCCCTTGCCGCGCACGCCGGAAATGTCGATCGTCTCCAGCGCGATGCCGTGCTGGGGCACGAGGCGCGTCTCCAGTCCTTTCTTGCCGCCGAGCCAGATCACCGGCACCTTGCGGCGTTCCAGTTCATGGGCGACGGCGATGCCGGGGAAAATGTGGCCGCCGGTGCCGCCGGCCATGATCAGCACGGGTGCGTCCGCGTTCATGCGCGCGCCTCCCGCAGCAACGCTTCGGGCTTCACGATCTGCGCAGCGGACGGAAGCGCCCGCGTGACTTCGTAACTCACGCGCAGCAGCACGCCGATTGCGGCACAGGTCATCAGCACGCTTGATCCGCCCGAACTGATCAGCGGCAGGGTCAGGCCCTTGGTCGGCAGCACGCCGAGATTCACGCCGATCGACACCAGCGCCTGGAAACCGAGCATGAGGCCGATGCCGAACGCGCAATAGCCGGCATAGAGTTGCCCACGGTCGATTGCGCGCAGGCCAAGTGCCAGCGCGCGTCCGACCAGGATCGCGAACAGGCCGATGACGAGGACGATGCCGGCGAAGCCGAGTTCCTCGGCGATCACGGCGAGGATGAAGTCGGTGTGCGCCTCGGGCAGATAGAACAGTTTCTGCACGCTCGCGCCCAGGCCCACGCCAAACCATTCGCCACGGCCGACCGCAATCAGGGCCTGGGTGAGCTGGAAGCCGTCATTGAATGGATCCGCCCACGGATTCATGAACGAGGTCAGGCGCTTGACCCGGTAATCACTGGTCATCGCCGCCCAGGCAATCGCGGGCATGGCCGGGATGGCGAGGTAAACCAGGTTGCTGATGCGCACGCCGCCAAGCCAGAGCATGCCCGCGCAGACCGCGAGAATCAGCGCGGCGCTGCCAAAGTCCGGCTGCATCAGCAGCAGGACGATAAGCACTCCCGCGACGCCCATCGGCTTGAACATGCCGAGGAAGCGCGTGCGCACGGCGCTGCTCTGGCGCACCAGATAACTGGCCAGGTAAAACACGAACAGCAACTTGACCGCCTCGACCGACTGGAAGCCGACCAGCCCCAACCGGATCCAGCGCCGCGCGCCGTTGACGCGCATGCCAACGCCAGGAAGGAACACGAGCAGCAGCAGGATCACCGCGAACAGCAGCAGGGTGAACGCGTTGCGCTCGAATTTTTCAAGCTCGATCGTCATCATCGCCCCGCACAGGCCGATGCCAAGTGCGAGGAAGACCAGATGCCGGAACAGATAGTGGAATGGCCCGACATGTTGCCCATCCGCGACCGCGATCGAACTCGATGCCACCATCACCACGCCCAGGCTTGCCAGCGCGACGGCGACGACGATCAGCACGGGATCGTAACGTCCCCTGCTTTCGTCGCGTCGCGTTGCCTGGCGGTCGAATCCGAACATGTGTGTCAGCGCACCTTCAACGTTGCCAGCCCGATCAGCACCAGCACTACCGAGATGATCCAGAAGCGCACGATCACGCGCGGCTCGGGCCAGCCCTTCAATTCGAAGTGATGGTGGATCGGCGCCATGCGGAAGATGCGCTTGCCGGTGAGCTTGAAGCTCGCCACCTGCAAGATGACCGATGCCGTTTCCATCACGAACACGCCGCCCATGATCAGCAGCACGATTTCCTGGCGCACGATCACGGCCACGGTGCCGAGCGCGGCGCCGACCGCGAGCGCGCCGACATCGCCCATGAACACCTGCGC
>JAFEFD010000393.1 GCA_018240765.1 Pseudomonadota bacterium
CGAATGCCGTTGGCGTTGAAGCTGACGATTCTCACGGGCGGTCGGCTCCGGATGCTGGACTCGTGGATAATAGCCCGAATCCCCCGCCACGAACGCGCATCTCATGCTTGTCCATCAACGCGAATTTCTCGACTTGGCGCTGCGCAAGAACGCGTTGCGTTTCGGGCAGTTCACGCTCAAATCCGGGCGCCTCAGTCCGTATTTCTTCAACGCCGGCTTGTTCGATACCGGCGCAGCACTGGACGCACTCGGCCGCGCCTACGCGCAAACCGTGATCGAGGCCGGCATCAGCTTCGACATGCTGTTCGGCCCGGCCTACAAGGGGATTCCGCTCGCCTCGAGTGCAGCGATAGCGCTGGCGCGCGAGCACGCACACGACGTGCCGCTGGCGTTCAATCGCAAGGAAGCCAAGGATCACGGCGAAGGCGGCGTGCTGATCGGCGCGCCGCTCAAGGGCCGGGTGCTGATCGTGGACGACGTGATCAGTGCCGGCACCGCCACGCGCGAATCGATCGCGTTGATCGCATCGAACGGCGCCACTCCCGCCGGCGTGCTGATCGCACTGGATCGCCAGGAGCGCGGACAAGGCGCGCAATCGGCTGCGCAGGAAATCGTCGCCGAGTTCGGCATTCCCGTCATCGCCATCGCACGGCTGGAGGAATTGCTCGCCCTGGTTGGCGAACGTCCCGAACTGGCCACGCACCGCGCACGCCTGCAGGCTTACCGCGCCGAATACGGCGTGTAATGCCGGTTAACGCGCCACACCGTATACTCGAAACCCGGAGGATATTCTCATGCGCCGCTTCGGTTTGCTGATTGCCTTTTCCCTGCTCGCATTCGCAGCAATCAACGCGCTTGCCGCCGAAAAACAACCCGACCGTTATCGCTGGAAGGATGCGCAAGGCGTCGTGCATTTCGACGACGTGCTGTCGGACGCCGCCATCCAGGCGGGTTACGACGTCGTCAGCGGCAGCGGCATGAAGATCCGGCATGTCGCAGCGCCGATGACTGCCGAAGAACAAAAGGCCGACGAAAAAGCCAAGGCCAGGCAGAAAGCCCAAGACAAGGTCGCGGCCGACCAGGCACGCGATGACGCGCAGATGCTCGCGGCCTATCCGAACGAATCGGACTTGAGCGACGCACACCAGGCGCAACTGGCCATGATCGACCAGTACATCCAGGCTACCCAGATCAGCCTGCAAAGCCAGGAAAAAAGCCTGACCGCGAACCTTTCGCACGCCGCGGATCTCGAGCGCACCGGCAAACCGATACCCAAGGTGCTGAGCGACCAGATCGAATCGCTGCGCGCGAACATCGAGAAGCAAAAAGCCTACATCGCTGCCAAGCAGCAGGAAAAAAGCGACAGCGCGGCGAAGTTCGACGCTGAATTGGCACACTACCGCGAGATCAAAGCGAAGCCGCGCTCACAGCCGTAGGCTTGCCTCAGAACGGCAATTTCAGGTTCGCGTCCAAGGCGAGCAACTGTTTGCGGAACGTGTCCTGGATTCGCGCCAGTACCACGTCGGTATCGGCATCGAAACGCAGCACCAGCACCGGTGTGGTGTTCGAGGCGCGCACCAGTCCCCACCCGTCCGGCCAGTCCGCGCGCACGCCGTCGATGGTGGTGACGCGCGCGCCTTCGAAGTTCGACGTTTCCCTGAATTTCTCGATGAAACGGTAGTGCTCTCCTTCCGCCATCTCGATTTTCAGTTCCGGCGTTGACACACCCTTGGGCAGACTGTCGAAGATTTCCTGCGGCGCACGGCCTTCCGGATCGGCGGCGAGGATTTCCATCAACCGCGCCGCGGCATAGATGCCGTCGTCAAAGCCGTACCAACGCTCGCGGAAGAAGAAGTGCCCGCTCATCTCGCCGGCGAGTTCAGCCTCGGTTTCGCGCATCTTCGACTTGATCAACGAGTGCCCGGTCTTCCACATGATCGGGCTGCCGCCGGCCTGCAGGATCCACGACTGCAATTTGCCCGTGCACTTGACGTCGTAGATGATCGTCGCACCCGGATTGCGCGTGAGCACGTCGCGCGCAAACAACATGAGCGTGCGATCCGGGAAAATGATCTCGCCGTTCGCGGTGACCACGCCGAGGCGGTCGCCGTCGCCGTCGAATGCCAGGCCAACGTCCGCCTGCATCTGCTTCACCGACAGGATCAGGTCCTGCAGGTTGTGCGGATCGGACGGATCCGGATGGTGATTCGGGAAATTGCCGTCGACGTCGCAATACAACGGCAGTACTTCGCAGCCGATGCCTTCGAGCACCGCCGGGGCGACCGCGCCGGGAATGCCATTGCCGCAATCGACCACGACCTTCAGTTTGCGCTCGATCAGCACGTCGCTGGTGATGCGGTCGGTGTAATCCGCGGTCACGTCCATCGTCTGCAGGCCACCGCTGCCGCTGGCGAGCCGGTTTTCACTGATGCGCGTGTACAAGTCGGCGATCGCCTGCTCGGCCAGGGTCTCGCCGCCAAGCACGATCTTGAAGCCGTTGTAATCCGGGGGATTGTGGCTGCCGGTGACCATCACGCCGGAACCGGCGTTGAGGTGATAGGTGGCGAAGTACAACACCGGCGTCGGTACCGCGCCGATGTCGATCACATTGCAACCGGTCGCGCGCAGGCCTTCGATCAGTGCGGCGGAAAGCTCCGGACCCGACAAGCGGCCATCGCGCCCGACCACGATTTCCTTCAGTCCGCGCTGCTGCGCCTCGCTGCCGATGGCGCGGCCGATCTGGCGCGCCACGCCGACGGTCAGCGTCTTGCCGAGCACGCCGCGGATGTCGTAAGCACGGAAAATGCTGCGATCCACCGCAACTTCGGCTTGGGTAGCCGCTGGCGCGGGCCTGGGTTTCACGGTCGGCGCCGGCTTGGCGATGGCCTGGGCCAGGGTTTGTTCAGCAGCGGCCGGCGCGGTGGCTTGACGGCGCAGGAATCGATCGAGCGCTTCGCGCAGGCCGATATTGCGCGCCTGCAGCAAGAACACGCCGAGGCCGAACAGGATCAGGGTCAGCGGTATCGCCAGCCACAGGTTGTCGGGAAGCAGGATGTCGAACTCTTCCAGCGAGCTGCCGATACGGAACAGGCTGCCGCCGACGCCGATGCCGGGGTCCGTCAGCGAATCGCGCACCGCCGCGTTGCCGATGCTGGCAATGATCAGGTCGCCGCGGCCCTCGCCCTGGCGCAAATCGATGCGCGCATTCGACACGGACTGTTCATGGAAAATCTTCAGCAGTGGCTCGAACGGCAACTCGAGGTAGGCGTAGGCCAGGGTTTGTTTGTCGTGGGTGACCGGCAACGCAAACGCAAGCACGCGCTGCTTCGCGGCGACCAGGTGGGACTGTAGCGGCGCGCCGATCTGCGACTGGTGTGCCTGTACCAGCATGGCGGCCTTGGCATAACCGAATTTGGCGAAATCGGTGCCAAGCACGTCGCTCAGGTCGGCGCGGTAGAAGTCCGCGGCGACAAGGTCGGGGATGCCCTTTTTCAAGACAGTCACGGCGGCGGCCTCGCCAGCCTCATCGCCCGTCGCCAGGGCGGTGGCCACGGCATCGCTATTGATTTCATGAATCACGCGCAGTCGCGTGTCCGCGACAAATTGGTTCAGCGCCACGACTTCAGCGCGGCTGACGCTGTCAACCTGGTAAGTGCCGCTGATGCGGCTCCACATCATCCACGCCTGCCAGGCGCAGAAGGCGCCCGCCACGAACGCAAGGCAGGCACCGAGAAACAACACGTTGCGCGGATCGAGCAATCGCGCCAGCGCACCGGGTGCGCGCGCCTGTTCGATCGCGCGTTGCAATGCGGATGGTTTTTCGCCGGACTTGTTCGCCATCGCCAATCTGCCGTATCCGTCTGGGTCGTTCAGCGCGCGCCGGTATGTCCGAATCCGCCCGCACCGCGCTCGCTGACGGCGAATTCTTCCACCAATCGAAACTGCGCGCGTGCGACTGGCACGAACACCAGTTGCGCGATGCGCTCTCCCGGGGCAATGGTATAGGGCGCCTGTGCGCGGTTCCAGCACGAAATCATCAACGGCCCTTGGTAATCGGAGTCGATGAGGCCGGTGAGGTTGCCCAGGACGATGCCATGCTTGTGGCCCAAACCTGAGCGCGGCAGGATCACCGCGCAATAACCCGGATCGCCGATATGGATGGCGATGCCAGTGGGAATCAGTGCGCTGGCGCCGGGTTCCAGCGTCAGCGGCGCCTGCAATGCGGCGCGCAAGTCCATTCCAGCCGATCCGGCCGTGGCCGGCGCGGGCAAGGGAATATCCGCGCCGACGCGGGGATCGAGGATCTTGAGTTCCACATCAATTGTCATCGCCGACGCGCCTTTGCGGGTTTCGCGCGCAAGGCCACGATGCGGTCGAGCAGGCGATGTGCCAGCGTGAGTTTGTCCGCACGTTGCAGGTGTTCCTTGCCGCCCGGCCAAAGCAGGGTCAACTCGTTGTCGGCGGTATCGAAACCCGCGCCGTCGCCAACACGATTGGCCGCGATCAGATCGAGTTGTTTGTGCTCGAGTTTGGCGCGCGCATGGTTTTCCACACTCTCGGTTTCTGCCGCAAATCCGGCGACGAAGGGCCGTTTCTTCAACGC
>JAFEFD010000394.1 GCA_018240765.1 Pseudomonadota bacterium
GTCGCGTTCGCCGATCAAGCTGCGATACAAGCCTTCCGATTGCGCGGCGAACTCGCTGAACGCGCTTTGCAGCATGTCGCCTTGCTTGAGATTCTCGATATCTTCTTCGCTGACTTCACCGCGCTCGAACAGGCTGGTGATGAGGCCGCCGATAATGCCGAGACGGTCACGCCAACGCACGCTGTGGTAGGCGCGCTTGAGCGTGATGCTGATTTCGCGGTCGATCAGCCACAGCGGCAGACCGCGCTGCGCGGCCATGTCCGCCGCCGCTTTCAATTCGGCGCCCGGTTCGATGCCGAACTGCTCGGCGAGGCGGCGTTGATACGCTGACAGCGCCAGATTCGCGGCGACCATGCCGGCCTTGCCGTCGCGGATCACGCGCCACAGATCCAGATTGCGCCAGGCTTCCGGGTCGTGCATGGCGCGGTAGCGCGACTCGCACAGCTCAACGGCGATGGCATCGTAACTTCCGGTTTCTATGGCCGCGCGCACCGCATCCACGCTCGCACGCGAGACATGTGCGGTGCCGAGCAGGGTGTATTCGACGCCGTCGCGTGAGGTGCGCGCGTGCGGCTGGCCGGCAAGCGCCGATTCGATTGCTGGAGCATCCATTTCAGTCACGGAATCGCTTGAGCAAGTCGCCGTAGGCATCGATGCGGCGGTCGCGCAGGAACGGCCAGATGCGACGCACGGATTCGCTGCGCGCGAGATCGATGTCGGCGATCAATAGTTCCGGCTTGTCGGTCGATGCCTGAGCGAGGAACTCGCCCTGCGGCCCGGCGACAAAGCTCGAACCCCAGAAATCGATGCCACGGCCGCCGTCCGGTGCGGATTCATGGCCCGTGCGATTGCAGGCGAGAAGAGGCAATCCATTCGCGACTGCGTGACCGCGCTGCACCGTGATCCAGGCATCGCGCTGGCGCGATTTTTCCGTGGCGTCGTCGGCTGGATCCCACCCGATTGCAGTGGGGTAAAGCAGCAAGTCGGCGCCGGCCAGCGCCATCAGGCGCGCCGCTTCCGGATACCACTGATCCCAGCACACCAGCACTCCGAGTTTGCCCACTGAGGTCTGTACCGGTTCGAAGCCGAGGTCGCCCGGGGTGAAGTAGAACTTCTCGTAGAACGCCGGATCATCCGGTATGTGCATTTTGCGGTATTTTCCACAAATATCTTTTGCGCGATCGAACACGACGGCGGTGTTGTGGTAAAGACCGGCAGCGCGGCGCTCGAACAGCGATGCCACGATCACCAGCATCAGTTCCGCGGCAAGCGCGCCAATGCGTTGGGTCGATGGCCCCGGAATGGATTCGGCACGATCGAATTCAGCGGTGCTTTCGTGCTGGCAGAAATACGGGCCGTTGTGCAATTCCTGCAACAGCACGAGTTGCGCGTCTTTCGCCGCTGCACGGCGCAGGCCGGCTTCGATCGCGTCCAGATTTGCCGCGACGCTGCCGTGGTCGCGCTCCTGCAGCAAGGCAACGCGCAAGGACTTGCTCATGCCAGAACTCCCTCGGGCAGCTGCATGGTCAGGCAATGCAGGCTGCCGTTTTGCCAAATGACTGATCGGCAGGGTACCGCAATCACGGCGCGTCCGGGATGCGCTTGCGCGACGACACGCGCAGCTTGCGCATCAGAAGCATCGTCGTAGCTCGGCACCAGCACCGCACCATTGACGATCAGGTAATTCGCGTACGACGCAGCGAGCCGGCGACCATCGTCGAAGATGGGTTTGGCCCAGGGCAGGGCATGCAA
>JAFEFD010000395.1 GCA_018240765.1 Pseudomonadota bacterium
GCGGTGATCGGTGATCACCGCTTCTACCACGCGGATTGAAAAACCTGCTGCGCTCGGCCAAACGCTCAGCGCGGCATCAATTCCAGACGTTGTCCGCGGATCATGACGCGGTCGCCGGGGCGGAAACCGGGATTATCGTATTGGGTCACACGTGCCCAGCGCCCATCATCCAGTTCCACCGAAAAACGCCACGCGTAGCCTGAGCGCAAATTCGAGTCGTTTTGCTCGATTGCATTGCCGGCAACCGCCCCGCCGACCACGCCGGCAGCGGTGGCCGCGGCACGGCCACTGCCGCGCCCGAATTGGTTGCCGATCAGTCCGCCGATGATCGCTCCGATCACCGCCCCGCCGCCCGAATTCTGCTGGCGAATCTCGACCTGATCGATGTCGCGCAACGTGCCGCAACTATGGCAATAACGCGGACCGCTCTGCGAGCTGCCTTCGTGATACACGACGCGTTCGCGCGGAGGCGGCGCGACGCACGCACTCAAGCCGAAAACCGCAGTTGCGAACAAGATGGCTGGAACTGCTGGATTGCGCATGATCGTCTCCTCATTGTCCAGTGGGATTCAACGCGGCAAAGCGTCAATGGTGGACTCAAGTTTCCCTCGCGCCACGTGAACCGTTGCGAAACCACGTGGCCGGGTGGCATTGTGCCATTCGCAATCGCATTCCACTTGGCCAATCATGCTCGACCTGATCGACAGCCATTCGCACCTGGACGCCGCCGAGTTCGACCCGGATCGTGCGGCTGTTCTCGCGCGCGCGCGCGACGCGGGCGTGCGGCGCCAGATCGTTCCCGCGGTAGCATTCGACACCTTCACGGCACTGCGTGATCTGTGCGCAAGTGAAGGCGGCTTGTACCCGGCGTATGGCCTGCATCCGATGTTTCTGGACGAGCACGTTCCGCGACACCTTGACGCCTTGCCCGACTGGATCGCGCGCGAAAAACCGGTCGCTGTCGGCGAATGCGGTCTCGATTTCCTCATTGCCGACCCTGACGTCGAATCGCAGCGATCCTATTTTCGCAGGCAGCTGGAAATTGCACGCGACTTCAATCTGCCCGTCATCGCCCACGCGCGCCGCGCACTGGACGAGGTTATCGCCACGATCCGCCACGCCGGCGTGCGTTCCGGCGTCATCCACAGTTTTTCCGGCAGCGCCGAACAGGCTGCGCAATTGTGGAAATGCGGATTCCTGCTTGGCATCGGTGGCCCCGTTACCTATCCGCGCGCACGCCGCCTGCGCGAAATCGTGGCGACCATGCCCGTCGATTTCCTGCTTCTGGAAACCGATTCGCCGGATCAGCCGCTGCAAGGGCACCAGGGCGCGCGCAACGAGCCTGCCCTTCTCGCCGAGGTGTGCGCGTGTGTTGCGAAATTGCGCGGGGTCGGCATCGACGAAATCGCATCCGCCACGACGCGAAACGCCGAGCGACTGTTCGCACTGCCGGCGTCAGCGTGAAGGCTGCAACAGCCGCTCCACCGTGCGCGCCGCAGCGACCATGCCGAACGTCGCGGTGACCTGCATCATCGCGCCGAGCCCGCCGCCGCAATCGAGTTTGAGCGCGCCGTCATTGGTATCCGGCCGCGTCTTGCAAACCGTGCCGTCGGGCTGCGGGTAGTTGACGTTTTCGCGCGAGAACACGGCTTGCACGCCGAAATAGCGTTTCGGATTGCGTGTCCAGGCGTAATCGTCGCGCAGCTTCTTGCGCACGAGCCCAAGCATAACGTCGTGTTCGGTCCTGGACAGATCGCGCGACGTGATCAGCGCCGGGTCGCGACGGCCACCGGCCGAACCGGAAACAACAATCGGAATCTTGCGCCGGCGGCAGAAGACGATCATTTCCACCTTCACGCGCAACGCATCGCAGGCGTCGATGACGGCGTCGTAGCCAGCACCGAGCAACTCGCC
>JAFEFD010000396.1 GCA_018240765.1 Pseudomonadota bacterium
TCCGGCGGCAACAATTCCATCGCCATCACCACCGCATCCTCGCGACCGCGTTTGCTCGGATAATAGTTCGGGCGCTTGCCGATTTCGTTGAAGCCGAGCCGGTCGTAGATCCGGATCGCGTGCGCATTGGATGGCCGCACTTCCAGGAAGATGCGCTCGGCACGATGCCAGCGCGCGAGGTCGATCAGGCGTTTCATCAGGCGCGTGGCGTGACCCTGTCCTTGCTGCGCCGGCGCGACGCATACATTGAGCACGTGCGCTTCTCTGGCGGCAGCGCTGAGCACGCCATAACCGACCACTTCAATGCCATGCGCGAGCACGATGCAGTCGTAGCCGGCGCGCAGACAGTCGCGAAAGATCCCGTGCGTCCACGGGTATTCGTAGGCCGCCAGTTCGATGGCCGCGACCTGTTCCAGATCGTCCGCTGTCATCGTGCGCAATGCGGGATACGGTTCCTTGAGGATGGCGACCATGATTCAAGCCAGCCCGTGCAGGCGTCGCGCCAGCGGCTTGAGCGATTGCCACAACGCGCGCTTGGCCGATGCATCGCCGCGCAATGCGAATTGATCCACGGCGATTGCAGTATCGTCGACACCTCCGGCGCGCAGCACCCGCTCGCATGCGATACCGAGCGCCGACGGCAGCAAGGCATGCAGTCGCTGCACGGATTCGTCATCGCCGCCGTCGATGCACACGCGTGATTGCCGATCCAGCGACAGGCGCAGCGGCGCGGCGGCAGGCGACGCTGCGCGCAGGCGATAAACGTCGATGCCCATCGCCGCGAGCATCGCGCTGCGTTGTGCCTCAGTCGGCATGTCCGCTCCCGAGCCCGGCGAGATCGGCGTGGAACGCCGCGAAGTCCTTGTCGATGGCAGCGCCGAATGCCACCACGGTTGCGGCGATGCTCATGCCATCGGCGGGCACTGTCGCACTGTAGGTGCGCTCGATCAGCGGTTCGCCCTGATCCTGGTCGACGCGGATTTCCAGCGCCACCACCGCCACGAAGCCGCCGTCGCGCGGCACGCGTTCGAAGCGCACGATGCGCCCGTGCA
>JAFEFD010000397.1 GCA_018240765.1 Pseudomonadota bacterium
CGCGCCGAGCTGCAAGGCCATGCCGACCATGTCCAGCGGCGAATCGGTGTTGGTCACGCCCTTCTTTGACTTTGAACCCAGGTCCGCGGTCGCGGAAAACTGGCCCTTGGTCAATCCGTACACGCCGTTGTTCTCGACGATGTAGACCATGTTCACGCCACGCCGGATCGCGTGCACAAACTGGCCGATGCCGATGGATGCCGAATCGCCGTCGCCGGAAACACCCAGGTACAGCAGTTCCTTGTTCGCCAGGTTCGCGCCGGTCAGCACCGAGGGCATGCGACCGTGCACGGTGTTGAAGCCGTGCGAGGCGGACAGGAAATACGTCGGCGTCTTGGAACTGCAACCGATGCCGGACAGTTTCGCCACGCGATGCGGCTGGATGTCGAGCTCCCAGCAAGCCTGGATGATCGCCGCGGAAATCGAGTCGTGGCCGCAGCCGGCGCACAAGGTCGACACCGCGCCTTCGTAGTCGCGGCGCGTGAACCCGGCCGCGTTGCAGGTCAGGCTCGGATGATGCAGTTTGGGTTTGGCGATGTAGGTCATGAATGCGCCGCCTTCGATTCGATCGACACGACTTTCGCGGCTTGCATGTGTTCGCCGATCGCGCCGGCGATGAAACGTGCGGTGATCGGCGTGCCGTCGTAATGCAGCACCGGCACCAGCCGCGCCGGATCGATGCCGAATTCGTTGACGATGAGCGAGCGTAACTGCGCATCGCGGTTCTGCTCGATCACGAAGACTTGATCATGCGCGGCGATGAACTGCGCGACGCAATCCGGGAACGGAAACGCGCGCAGGCGCAACGCATCCACATGCAAGCCATCGGCATCCAGTGCCGCCAGTGCCTCGTCCATCGCCGGACTGGTCGAACCGTAGTAAATCGCGCCGAACTTCGTCTTGTGCCTGGCCTCGTGCAATACCGGCTGCGGTACCAGCGCTTTCGCGGTATCGAACTTCTTCAGCAGGCGCTGCATGTTGTAAAGATAATCGTCGCCGCGCTCGGAATAGCGCGCCTCGGGATTCTTGCTGGTGCCGCG
>JAFEFD010000398.1 GCA_018240765.1 Pseudomonadota bacterium
AATGAAGGCACGTCCGACATCGCGAGCGCGAACCGGCCGGCGGCGTTCGATTTGACCGTGGCGGCGGACAAGGACAACCAGTTCGAATACGACGGCGCCACGCTGACGCGCGAAGACCTGGCCGGACACCTTCGCTACCTCGCCGAAATCGGCAAGCCGGTGCATACGATCCTGCTCACGCCCGGCGAAAAGGAAAAGATCAAGAGTACGCACATAGCTGCGCTCGCCGGCATCTGCCGTGATCTGAAGATCACCGGCTATGTACGCGACAACGACGGACACCTGAAGGTGATCCAGGTCGTCGAATGACCCGCGCAAGCGGATTTCCCCAGGAGCCAATCATGTACAAATCGCTAACTGCGGCACTGGCCGCGTCACTGCTCGTTGCCGGCGCCGCATTTGCGCGCGATGCCATCGATGAAGGGCGCTTGCTGGTCAAGCCGGCGAAGAACAACACTTTCTCCACCGGCGAATTCATCATGGGCAAGGCCGAGCTGTACGGTTACCTCGGCGATTTGAAGGACAGCAAGAAGATCACCGGCATCGTGTTGCAGGATGCCGACCGCGCGACGCCGGAACAGAAACACCTGCTTGTGATCGCCGCGCAGGCGCAGAAGCTCGATGCGCTGGTGGAAGAACACGGCAAACTCGAGCCGCTCGCCGATCCGACGCCATCGGCACCGGTCGCCGCTCCGTCCGCTCCCGCACAATAAGCGCCGATCAGTCCAGCGCGCCGGCGGCGTAATGCGCGTCGGTGGACGTGGTTAGCGCGGTTTCCAGGCATAGCCGCACGGCGCCAACCATCGCGTCCAGCGGCATCCACGGCGCGCACGCGTGCCGCGCCGCCTGCTCGGGCAGATAGGGCACGTGCACGAATCCGCCGCGTGTGCGCCGGCGCCGCAGCGCGTGCATCAGCGCATAGAACACCTGGTTGCACACGAACGCGCCCGCGCTTTGCGACAGTGCCGCGGGGATGCCGGCTGCATGCAAGCGTTGCAGCATGGCCTTGATCGGCAATGTGGAAAAATACGCATTTGCCGCGTTGTCCACAATGCGTACATCCACCGGTTGCGATCCCGCGTTGTCCGGGATACGCGCATCGATCAGGTTGATGGCGACACGCTCCAGCGAGATGCCTTCGCGACCTCCGGCCTGGCCAAGCGCAAGCACGAGTGCGGGACGATGCCGCGCGATGAGTTTTTCCAGCATTTCCGGTGCGGCGCCGAACTGCGTCGGCAAGATCGCGCCAACGATGCGATGTCCGGCGATGATCTCGCCATCCAGCGCCTGGGCAATCTGCTGGGAAGGATTGACCGCCTCGCCGCCGAAGGGGTCGAATCCGGTAACCAGGACGACGGGCGTGCGGCTCATGGGAACGCAAAAAACCAGATCAGCAAAAGGTTGATCGCGAGCAGCCACAGCGCCGTGGGCACCTGCGCCCGGATCACGCCGTTGGGATCGCGCAGTTCGAGCAGGGCGGCGGGCACGATGTTGAAGTTCGCTGCCATCGGCGTGAGCAAGGTGCCACAGTAACCAGTAAGCATGCCGAGCGCGCCGAGCGCCGCGGCCTGGGCGTGATGCTGGCCGATCAGCAGCGGCAGGCCGACACCGGCCATCATCACCGGGAATGCGGCAAAGGCATTGCCCATGATGACGGTGAACGCAACCATGCCGGCGGCGAACGCGAGCACGCAGGCCAGCCGCGACTGCACCGGAATGGCCGCGGCAGTGAGGTGCGCGATCGCCTCGCCGACGCCAGTCGCCGCGAACACCGCGCCGAGCATGGCCAGCAGCATCGGCAGCAACGCGGCCCACGACAGCGCATCGAGCAGGCGTCCGGTTTCGGCAATCGCGTTGCCCACGCTTGAACGGGTCAGTTGCATCGCGGCAATCGTGGCAAGCACGCAGGCCAGCCCGAGCGCAATCAGGGTCGCTTCTGCGCGGCCGAGATCGGCGATGCCACCGAGATGCACGAACGGTTGCAGCAGGGTGAACACCAGCGTGCCGAACGGAATGATCAGCGCCGGCATGAACAATTTGTGTCCGAGGCGCGAAGCACCGGCCGCACGTCGCTCATGCTCTGCGGCGGATTCTTCGGTTGGCGCGCGGCGCAGGAAGCCGGCGATCAATCCGAGCGCGATCACGCCGACGCCGGCGATCTGCTCCGGCAGCACGGCGCCGTGCGCGGCGGCGGATTTCACCGCGTCGCCGAGCAGGAAGATCGCGGCGAGGATTCCCCAGAACGCGGCGTGCGCGAATCGCTTCGCGCGCAATTCGCGCAAGGCGCAGGCGACGAGCACGATGCCGCACAGCCAGTAGACGTATTCGACGCGCAGGATCACGGCGATCCCCGTTTGCGTTCAAGCAGCGCACGCAAACGTTTTTGCATGCGCAGCGCGCGCACGCTCTGCACCACGAATGCCGCGATCGCGGTCGGTGCCGCCCACAGCGCGATGTGGCGGGGGTCGAGCACGATGCCGTTCTGTTCGTAGAAACCGTAGATCAGCAGCACCGCGCCAAACGCGATGAAGATGTCCTCGCCGAAAAACAGGCCGGTGTTGTCGGTCGCCGCCGCGAACGCGCGGATGCGCTCGCGCTCGTCCAGGTCGATGTCCGGGTCGATCTTCTCCGCCGCAGCTTCCGCCATCGGCGCCAACAGCGGCCGCACCGTCTGCGCATGTCCGGCGATGCCGGTGAGTCCGAACATGGAAAGAATCTGGCGTACCGCGAGATAGCCGATCAGCAGGCGCGCGAACGTGAAGTTGCGCATGCGCGCAATCCAGTTTGCGGCGTGTTCGCGCAAACCGGCGCGTTCGAGCAGGCCGATGGTCGGCAGCGTGAGCAGCAGCACGAGCAGGTTGCGGCTGTCGATGAACTTGGCGCCGAGCAGGGTGAGCAGATCCGGAATGGACAGGCCGGACAGCAACCCCGACACGATCGCCGCGATCACGACCACCAGCGCCGGATTCATCCGCAGCGCAAATCCGGCAACGACCGCAGCGACGCCGAGCAGGGGCCAGTAGTTCATGCGGCAAAGTATGTCATACACTAACGACCGGTCGCAGACGAACCGTGAGTTCCATGTCCCGATTGCTCGTGCGCAGTTTCGCGGTGTCCCTCGACGGTTTCGGCGCAGGGCCGGATCAGAGCCTGGAAAATCCGCTCGGCGTGCGCGGGCCGGAATTGATGGAATGGTTTTTCCATTCGCAATTCTGGAACGCGATGCACGGCAAGCAAGGCGGCGAAACCGGCACCGACAACGCCATCGCTGAACGCGGCTTCGACAACCTCGGCGCGTGGATTCTCGGGCGCAACATGTTCGGGCCGGTGCGCGGGCCGTGGCCGGACGACAATTGGAAAGGTTGGTGGGGCGACGAGCCGCCGTACCACGTGCCCGTGTTCGTGCTCACGCATCACGCGCGCGCGCCGCTGGCAATGAAGGGCGGGACGACGTTTTATTTCGTCACCGACGGCATCGAGTCCGCGCTCGCGCAGGCGCGCGAGGCTGCGAACGGCCGCGACGTGCGCCTCGGCGGCGGCGTGGCCACGGTGCGCGAATACTTGCGCGCACGATTGATCGACGAACTGCACTTGGCCGTGAGGCCTGTGTTGCTCGGCAGCGGCGAGGCGCTGTTCGCTGGACTGGACTGGCACGCGCTGGGTTACGAATGCACGAAGAGCGTTGCCGGCGAGCGCGCGACGCATGTGTTTTTGCACAGGCGCGGGTGAGGTTGAAGTGGGTAGCGATCATTCATCGCGAGTGTGGAGAAGCGAACCATGAACGGCATCCCGACCGGAACCGAACGAATTCGTCCCTTCCTGCCCACGCGGGACTTTGAGCTCTCGAAGCGGTTCTACGAGGCGATCGGCTTCGAGAAGGTGCTGGACGGCGACGTCGCGATTTTCAATGCTGGCTCAGGAGGTTTTATCCTGCAACGTCCCTCCGACACGGGCCCGACCGGCAATCT